>NZ_FR894816.1:0-14562 GCF_000434255.1 Ruminococcus sp. CAG:379
AACTGCGATGAGCTTAGCCCCGGGGTAAATATGCTGGTACGCTGCTACATCGCACAGAAACGGAAAATTTCCGTGGGCGATAAGATGGCGGGTCGTCACGGCAACAAGGGTGTGGTTTCCCGGATTCTGCCGGAGGAGGATATGCCCTTTCTGCCGGATGGTACACCGCTGGATATCGTGCTGAATCCCCTGGGCGTACCTTCCCGTATGAACATCGGGCAGGTGCTGGAGGTACACCTTGGTATGGCTGCCAAGGCACTGGGCTGGCACATTATGACCCCTGTATTCGACGGTGCCCACGAGGATGACATCCGGGCATGCCTGAATGCGGCAAACGAAAAGAACAAGAAGATCCAGGCGGAAGCCACCGAGCAGTACTTCACGCTGAACACCATGGATAAGGTGATCAACCCCAACGCACTGGAAATGTGCGAGGACGGCAAGTTTACCCTGTACGACGGCAGAACCGGTGAAAAATTCGATAACCGTGTAACCGTGGGTTATATGTACTATCTGAAGCTGCACCACCTGGTTGATGACAAGATCCACGCACGTTCCGTTGGCCCCTACTCCTTGGTTACCCAGCAGCCTCTGGGTGGTAAGGCACAGTTCGGCGGTCAGCGTTTCGGTGAGATGGAAGTTTGGGCGCTGGAGGCTTACGGCGCTGCTTATACCCTGCAGGAGATCCTGACGGTCAAGTCCGATGATACCGTTGGACGTGTCAACACCTACGAGGCCATCGTAAAGGGACAGAACGTACCGAAGCCGGGCATTCCGGAGTCCTTCAAGGTATTGATCAAGGAGCTCCAGTCCCTGGGTCTGGATGTAAGAGTTCTGGATGAGAACCAGGAAGAGATTGATCTGAAGCAGAACTTTGACGATGATGACGACATCATTCCCCAGCCGGTGTCCTTTGCGGATGAAGAAACCGCAGACGGCAGCTACTACGGCAATGATGATATGGGTGATGCCGGCTTCAGCATGGACGGCGAAGAGGAAGACGAGGATGACCTGACCCTGCCGGAGGATGGAGAGAGCGAAGATGTGTTCAACTTTGACCTTTCCGGCGATGAGGATATCTGAACAAGCGGCGGCGGGGCATGACGCCCTGCCTGCGATGCGATACAGTAGCGTGACAGCACGCTACCTCTTACGAGAATTTTAGGAGGTACTGATTTGGAATTTTCAACTTTTGACTCCATTAAAATCGGCCTGGCATCCCCGGAGCAGATCCGCAACTGGTCCTACGGTGCTGTGGAGCGTCCGGAAACCATCAACTACAGAACCCAGAAGCCGGAGCGGGACGGTCTGTTCTGCGAACGGATCTTTGGACCCACCAAGGACTGGGAGTGCCACTGCGGCAAGTTCAAGAAGATCCGCTTCAAGGGTAAGGTCTGCGACCGGTGCGGCGTTGAGGTAACCCGTGCCAAGGTGCGCCGTGAGCGTATGGGTCACATCGAGTTGGCGGCTCCCGTGTCCCACATCTGGTACTTCAAGGGTACCCCCTCCAGAATCGGTCAGGTACTGGAGGTTTCCCAGAAGCGTCTGGAGGAAGTCCTCTACTTTACCAAGTACATCGTGCTGGATCCCGGCGGGACGGATCTGGTAAAGAAGCAGCTGCTCAGCGAAAAGGAGTACCTGTCCTATCAGGAAAAATACGGTGACGACTTCAAGGCTGAAATGGGCGCAGAAGCCATTTACAAGCTGCTGCAGGAATTTGATCCGGCTCGTTACGATGTAATGAAAAACAAGCTGGTGATGAGCGGCAAGCTGACGTTGGATAAGACCCAGCGGGAGGCCTGCAAGAACTGTGAATTTGCACACAACTGCAAGGAGTGCGCCTTCTGCCAGGATGTGGACGCTGAGTGGCGGAACAACCTGGAGGTTGCCTCCGATGAGCTGAAGGAAGAACTGCAGGGACTGCCCGCAGGACAGAAGAAGATCAAGCTGTTGAAGCGGCTGGAGATCATTGAGGCATTCCGGCTGTCCGGCAACAAGCCTGAGTGGATGGTTATGACCGTTGTGCCGGTGATCCCGCCGGAGCTGCGTCCGATGGTTATGCTGGACGGCGGCAGATATGCTACCTCCGATCTGAATGACCTGTATCGCCGGGTCATCAACCGGAATAACCGTCTGAAGCGAATGCTGACCCTGGAAGCGCCGGACATCATCATTCGGAACGAAAAGCGGATGCTCCAGGAAGCGGTGGATGCCCTCATCGACAACGGTCGTCACGGCAGACCGGTCACCGGTCCCAACAACCGTGCCCTCAAATCCCTGTCCGATATGCTGAAGGGTAAGCAGGGACGGTTCCGTCAGAACCTGCTGGGTAAGCGTGTTGACTACTCCGGCCGTTCCGTAATCGTGGTTGGCCCGGAGCTGAAGATGTATCAGTGCGGTCTGCCCAAGGAAATGGCGCTGGAGCTGTTCAAGCCCTTCGTGCTGAAGCGCCTGGTGGACACCAAGGTCATTGCAAATATCAAGAGCGCAAGAAAAATGGTGGATCGTGCCTCCACTGAGGTATGGGACGCTTTGGAAAATGTCATCAAGGATCACCCGGTACTGCTGAATCGTGCGCCTACCCTGCACAGACTGGGTATCCAGGCGTTTGAGCCGGTGTTGGTAGAGGGTCGTGCGTTGAAGCTGCATCCTCTGGTATGTACCGCATACAACGCAGATTTCGACGGAGACCAGATGGCGGTGCATCTGCCCCTGTCCGCTGAGGCACAGGCGGAAGCCCGGTTCCTGATGCTGGCGGCAAACAACCTGCTGAAACCCTCCGATGGATGCCCGGTGGCAGTGCCCACCCAGGATATGGTGCTTGGCTCCTACTATCTGACCATGCTCAAGCAGGGCGAGCCCGGCGAGGGCAAGGTGTTCCGTGACCAGGACGAGGCGCTGATGGCGTACTACGAGCATGACGTATCCTTGCATGCTGCCATCAAGGTGCGTGTCACCAAGGACATCGGGGAGCGGAAGGTATCCAAGATCATCGACTGCACCGTTGGCCGGCTGATCTTCAACGAAAACATTCCCCAGAATCTGGGCTATGTGGACAGAACCAATTCTGACAAGCAGTTTGACCTGGAAATTTCCTTCCTGGTTGGCAAGAAGCAGCTGTCCGATATCATTGAGCGCTGCATCCGGATCCACGGTACCACCACCACCTCCGAAGTGCTGGATAAGATCAAGGCACTGGGCTTTAAGTTCTCCACCAAGGCTGCCATCACTGTAGCAGTCTGCGATGCGGAGATCCCGCCCCAGAAGAAGGAAATTCTGGCGGAAGCGGACAAGAAGATCGAGCAGATTACCACAGAGTATGAATATGGCTATATTTCTCAGCAGGAAAAGTCCAAGCAGTTCATTCAGATCTGGAACCAGGCAACGGACGATGTAACCACTGCGCTGAAGAAGAATCTGGATCAGTACAACCCCATCTTCATGATGGCGGACTCCGGTGCCCGTGGTAGTATCAACCAGATCCGTCAGCTAGCGGGCATGCGTGGCCTGATCGCCAACACCTCCGGTGCTACCATCGAGATGCCGATCAGAGCCAACTACCGGGAAGGTCTGAACATTCTGGAATACTTCATTTCCTCCCGAGGCGCCCGGAAGGGTCTGGCGGATACCGCACTGCGTACTGCGGACTCCGGTTATCTGACCCGTCGTCTGGTAGACGTTTCCCAGGATGTGATCATCCGGGAGCATGACTGCCACGCAGATGACGGTATTGAGGTTTATGAGATCCGCAACGGAAACGAAATGATCGAGCCGCTGGCAGAGCGTCTGGTGGGCAGATACCTGGTAGAGGATCTGCGGGACGACAAGGGCGAGCTGATCGTTTCCAAGAACAAGCTGATGAATTCCGCCGATGCAAAGCGTGTTGTGGAATCCGGCGTGGAGACCATCAAGATCCGTTCCGTGCTGCGCTGCAAGGCAAAGCAGGGTGTATGCGCAAAGTGCTACGGTGCAAACCTGGCAAACGGCAACCTGGTCAATGTGGGTGAAGCGGTTGGTATCATCGCTGCACAGTCCATCGGTGAGCCCGGTACCCAGCTGACCATGCGTACCTTCCATACGGGCGGTATCGCTTCTGCGGAGGATATCACACAGGGTCTTCCCCGTGTCGAGGAATTGTTCGAGGGCAGACGTCCCAAGAATGCAGCCATCATTGCAAGAATGAGCGGCCGTGTACAGATCGAGGAGGTCAACAAGACCCGGAACGTGGTTCTGACCAATCTGGAAACCGGCGAAAGCGAAACCTATATGATCCCCTACAACTTCAAGATCCGTGTTCGTCCGGGTCAGGATATCGAAAAGGGCGAGAAGCTCACAGAGGGCAATATCTACCCCACCGATATTCTGAATATTCTGGGTCCTCAGGCAGTGCAGAACTATATCATCGACGAGGTACAGAAGGTATACCGGCTCCAGGGTGTTGATATCAACGATAAGCACATTGAAGTAATCGTGCGGCAGATGCTCCGGAAGATCAAGGTTGAGGATTCCGGCAGCAGCTATCTGCTCCCCGGCGCACTGGTAGACTCCAAGGAGGTCGCACAGATCAACGAGGAGCTGCAGGAGCGGATCAACAACGGCGAGGAGACCCTGTCTCTGATTACCACCACTCCGGTGCTCCAGGGTATTACCAAGGCATCCTCCAGTTCGGAGAGCTTCCTGTCCGCCGCTTCCTTCCAGGAAACCACAAAGGCGCTGACAGATGCAGCAATCCGGGGTAAGAGCGATCACCTGCTGGGTCTGAAGGAAAATGTTATCATCGGTAAGCTGGTACCTGCCGGCACCGGTATGGATATTTACAACAAGGTACAGGTAGTCAAGAACGAGGGCTATCTGGAGCATGCAGCAGCGGCAAGCAACTCCGCTACCATGCTGTAAGCAGTTCGTATCATCATCACTCCCCGGAGCGCAGAATGCTGCAACAAGCGGCGGCGTTCCGGGGATTTTTTTGGAGGAGCCTATGAAGCGGATCGGATGGATCGTGGGTCTGGCGGCAGGCATGGCGGCAGCAGTCTGTATGGGTGCTGTATGCCGGGCGGAAACCGATGACAGCGGCAGATATACCTATGAGATCCAGGATGGAAAAGCGTCCATTCTCCATTATAGCTGGAATGAAGCGGACACGGTGCTGACCATCCCGGATACGCTTGGGGGCGCCCCGGTGACGGAGCTTGCCGCAGGTGCCTTTGCCGAGTGCTATGCGGAAAGCGTGACTCTGCCGGCAGGGGTGACCTATATCGGAGACAACTGCTTCCGGGATTGCGGCTATCTGACAGAAGCGACTCTGCCAAAGGGATTGGAAACCATCGGCGCTTCTGCCTTTGAAGACTGCATCCTGCTGAAGCAGGTGGAGATTCCGGACACGGTGACGGAGATCGAAACCGCCGCCTTCAGCGGAACCCCCTGGCTGGAGGATCGGAGCCAGGACGTGCTGATCGTGGGAGACGGGATCCTGCTGGCATACCGGGGGGAGGGAACAGCCTACGAGATTCCGGATACAGTGCACAGCATCGGGGATTCCGCCTTTGCTAACTGCACGGTGCTGGAATCGGTGACCATTCCAGATTCTGTAATGTACATCCGGGAGGGGGCGTTCGACAACTGTACGGCGTTAAAGGAGATTGCCTTTCCGGAGCAGAGCAACATGATCATTCGTGCAGACGCTTTGCGGAATACCCTTTGGTTTCAGAAGCAGCCGGATGGCTGCGTGGTCATCGGCAGTACCCTGTATCGCTTCAAGGGCAGCGGTACCCAGGCGCAGGTGCCGGACGGGGTGACGGTCATCGGGGAATCCGCTTTTGAGCAAACAGCGGTTACATCGGTGATTCTGCCGGATGGGGTGCAGGAGATTCGCCGTGCCGCCTTTTATGGCTGTGAGAATCTCCGGAGCATCACCCTGCCCCAGGGGGTGCGGAAGATCGGCACCATGGGCTTTTATCACTGCGGCAGCTTGACCAGTGTGATTCTGCCCCAGGGATTGGAGGAGATCGGGGACTACGCCTTTGCCTCCTGTGACAAGCTGCTGTATCTGGCAGTGCCGGATTCGGTCACGAGCCTTGGCAGCCGGTGTATGGGCTATACCTATGTATCCGGGGAGGAGGGCTTTGCTCTGGAGGAGCAGTTCCGGATCAGCACGGAAAGCTCTGCGGCAAAAGCCTATGCAGAAAAGGAAGGGATTTCCTTGACTGCGCCCATGGGGGCGGAGAAATCCGATACAGAAGTCAGTTCCATGTCCATGGGTACAAAACGACTCCTGTTTGGCGGCATTGTGCTGGCTGGAAGTGCTGGAATCGCACTGGTGATGCTGCTGATGCGGCGAAAAGCACAGAAAACTACAGAAAAATGACCGGATCAGCGGGAATTTTTCTACAAGAGGCTTGACAAACCGGAAATGGAGGTATATAATAATCTAGTATGCGGCACTCTAATGTTGCAGGCATAAATATTGAAGAAAAGGAGGAAAACTATGCCAACCTTTAATCAGCTGGTACGTAAGGGCAGAACAGTTGCGGAGGTGAAGTCTACCGCTCCGGCTCTCCAGAAGGGCTACAATGCGAAGAAGAAGACCGCCATCAACCAGAGCTCCCCGCAGAAGCGTGGTGTTTGCACTGCTGTCAGAACTTCCACACCGAAGAAGCCGAACTCTGCTATGAGAAAGATCGCCAGAGTACGTCTGACAAATGGCTACGAGGTAACTGCTTACATTCCGGGTATCGGTCATAACCTGCAGGAACACAGCGTGGTTCTGATCCGTGGCGGACGTGTAAAGGATCTCCCCGGTGTGCGTTACCACATCATCCGCGGTACATTGGATGCACAGGGCGTTGCAAACAGAGCACAGGCTCGTTCCAAGTACGGCGCAAAGCAGCCGAAGGCAGCTAAGAAGTAGGATTCAACCAACCACAGGATATAATGTGGAGATGATATAGAAGCCCTTGGGGCAGATATACCTCTGCATTGGTCTTGACGGTCAACACATGCAATGTGTGAACGAGTACCTATGAATTCATGAATCTATGTGAAGGAGGGAAGCGAAATGCCAAGAAGAGGTAATATCGCAAAGCGAGATGTACTGCAGGATCCTGTATACAACTCCAAGCTTGTCACCCGTTTGATCAACAACATCATGCTGGACGGCAAGAAGGGTGTTGCGCAGAAGATCGTTTACGAGGCATTTGACATCGTCGCTGAAAAAACAGGCAAGGACGCACTGGAAGCTTTTGAACAGGCAATGGAGAATATCATGCCGGTTCTGGAAGTAAAGGCACGCAGAATGGGCGGTGCAACCTATCAGGTTCCGATGGAGGTTCGCCCGGAGCGTCGTCAGACACTGGGTCTGAGATGGATGACCAAGTATGCCAGACTGAGAAACGAAAAGACCATGAAGGAAAAGCTGGCAGGCGAGATCATGGACGCACTCAACGGCACCGGCGGTGCTTGCAAGAAGCGTGACGATACGCATAAGATGGCAGAGGCTAATAAGGCATTTGCACATTACCGTTGGTAATGGGTCTGATGCGCTAAGATTAGGAGGAGAATTATGCCTAGAGATTGTTCTTTGGAACAGACAAGAAATATTGGTATAATGGCTCACATTGACGCAGGCAAGACTACCACCACCGAGCGTATCCTGTTCTACACAGGTATCACACATAAGATCGGTGAGACCCACGAAGGCGATGCGACAATGGACTGGATGGAGCAGGAGAAGGAGAGAGGTATCACCATTACCTCCGCTGCAACCACTGCGCACTGGGCTGGCCACAGAATCAATATCATCGATACCCCCGGTCACGTTGACTTTACCGTAGAGGTTGAGCGTTCCTTGAGAGTGCTCGACGGCTCTGTAACAGTTTTCTGTGCGAAGGGCGGTGTTGAGCCGCAGTCTGAGACCGTTTGGCGTCAGGCTGATAAGTACCACGTTCCGAGAATGGCGTATGTAAACAAGATGGACATCATGGGTGCCAACTTCTACAACGTAGTTGACATGATGAAGACTAGACTGCACTGCAACGCTGTTCCGATTCAGCTGCCCATTGGTGCTGAATCCGATTTTAAGGGACTGATTGACCTTGTTGAGATGAAGGCATATGTGTACTACGATGACCTTGGAAAGGACATCAGAGTAGAGGACATTCCTGCTGACATGATGGACAAGGCACAGGAATACCACGATGCTATGATCGAGAGTGCTGCTGAGCAGGACGACGATCTGCTTGAGAAGTATCTGAGCGGCGAAGAGCTGAGCATTGACGAGATCAAGAGATGCATCCGTGAAGGCACACTGGCAAACACATTTGTTCCGGTTGTGTGCGGTACTTCCTACAAGAACAAGGGCGTTCAGAAGCTTCTGGATGCAATTGTTGACTATATGCCGTCTCCGCTGGACGTGCCCCCGATCAAGGGTGTAAATCCGGAGACCGGTGAAGAGGTTGAAAGACCTTCTTCCGACGAGGAGCCCTTTGCAGCACTTGCATTCAAGATTGCAACGGATCCCTTCGTTGGTAAGCTGTGTTTCTTCCGCGTATACTCCGGTACCGTTGACGCTGGTACAACCGTGCTGAACGCTACCAAGGACAACCGGGAGAGATTGGGTCGTATTCTGCAGATGCACTCCAACCACAGAAAGGATATCGAAACTGTTTACGCAGGGGATATCGCTGCTGCAGTTGGTCTGAAGAATACTACCACAGGTGACACCCTGTGTGACGAAAAGCACCCGGTAATCCTGGAGTCTATGGAATTCCCGGATCCGGTTATCAATCTGGCGATTGAGCCCAAGACCAAGGCTGGTCAGGAGAAGATGGGTATTGCACTGTCCAAGCTGGCAGAAGAAGATCCTACCTTCAGAACCTGGACGGACGAGGAAACCGGTCAGACCATCATTGCCGGCATGGGTGAGCTCCACCTGGAAATCATTGTGGACAGACTGTTCCGTGAATTCAAGGTAGAGGCAAACGTTGGTGCGCCCCAGGTTTCCTACAAGGAAGCAATCAAGGGCAAGGCTGACGTGGATCACAAGTATGCAAGACAGTCCGGTGGTAAGGGTCAGTACGGTCACGTTAAGATCCAGATCGAGCCCAACGAGCCCGGCAAGGGTTATGAGTTCATCAATGATGTTGTCGGCGGTGCAATTCCGAAGGAATACATCCCGGCTGTCGATCAGGGTATCCGGGGCGCTATGCAGTCCGGTGTTCTGGCAGGCTATCAGGTAGTTGACGTAAAGGTTCGTCTGTATGACGGTTCTTACCACGAAGTTGACTCCTCTGAAATGGCATTTAAGATCGCTGGTTCCATGGCGTTCAAGGAAGCTATGCGTAAGGCAAACCCGGTTCTGATGGAACCGATCATGAAGGTCGTTGTAATCGTGCCTGAGGAATACATGGGCGATGTAATCGGTGACCTGAACTCCCGCCGTGGTCAGATCCTCGGCATGGAAGCAAGACCCGGCGCACAGCAGATCAATGCACTCGTTCCGCTGTCCGAAATGTTCGGCTACTCCAATGACCTGCGTTCCAAGACACAGGGTCGTGGTCAGTACTCTATGGAACCCCACAGCTATCTGGAAGTTCCGAAGTCCATTGCGGAGAAGATCATGCACGAGCGTAACAAGGATAAGGAATAAAATTTCCGAAATCACTTGCATTTACCTGTAATATCTGATAAAATAGAGTTATCAGATTTGCACAAACCAATACTAGAAACGAGGAGGAAATTCCAATGGCAAAGGCTAAATTTGAAAGAACCAAGCCCCATGTTAACATCGGCACAATCGGTCACGTTGACCATGGTAAGACCACACTTACCGCTGCAATCACCAAGACCCTGGCACTGAAGGGTCAGGCTCAGTATGAGGCTTACGATATGATCGATAAGGCTCCTGAGGAGAGAGAGCGTGGTATTACAATCAATACCGCTCACGTTGAGTACGAGACTGACAAGCGTCACTACGCACACGTTGACTGCCCCGGCCACGCTGACTATGTTAAGAACATGATCACCGGCGCAGCTCAGATGGATGGTGCGATCCTCGTAGTTGCAGCTTCCGACGGCCCGATGGCTCAGACCCGTGAGCACATCCTGCTGGCTCGTCAGGTAGGCGTTCCGGCAATCGTTGTATTCATGAACAAGGCTGACCAGGTTGACGATCCTGAGCTGCTTGAGCTGGTTGAGATGGACATCAGAGATCTGCTGTCTTCCTACGACTTCCCCGGCGATGACACTCCGATCATCATCGGTTCTGCTCTGGCTGCACTGGAAGCTCCCGATGATCTGAGCAATCCTGCTTACAAGCCGATTCTGGATCTGATGGATGCTGTAGACGAATACATTCCCAGCCCGGAGCGTGACGATGCGAAGCCTTTCCTGATGCCGATCGAGGATACTATGACCATTTCCGGCCGTGGTACCGTTGTAACCGGTAGAGTGGAAAGAGGAAAGCTGAACCTGAACGAGACTGTTGAAATCGTTGGTCTGTCTGACGAGAAGCTCAGCACCGTTGTTACCGGTATTGAGATGTTCCGTAAGACCCTGGACTACGCTGAGGCTGGCGACAACATCGGTGCTCTGCTCCGTGGTATCACAAGAGACCAGGTTGAAAGAGGTCAGGTTCTCTGCAAGCCCGGCTCCATTCATCCCCACACCAAGTTCAAGGGCCAGGTTTATATCCTGAAGAAGGAAGAGGGCGGCCGTCATACACCGTTCTTCAACAACTACAGACCCCAGTTCTACTTCAGAACAACTGACGTTACCGGTATCATCTCCCTGCCCGAGGGCGTTGAGATGTGCACACCTGGCGACAACGTTGAGATGGACGTTGAGCTGATCACCCCGATCGCTATCGAGGAAGGTCTGCGTTTCGCTATCCGTGAGGGCGGCAGAACCGTAGGTTCCGGCGTTGTTACCAAGATCAACGGCTAATTAAAAAAATAAGAAGGGAAGGCATAACGCCTTCCCTTTTTGTATCCGGGCAAACAGAAAGCGCAGAAGATATCTTCTGCGCTTTTTGATGTATGGGAATGCTTACATCATACCAGTGCTGTAAAACTGCATAATGATCCAGATCAGTACAAAGGCGATCGCCAGGGGCAGACAGGTGCCGCCTGCACGCTTTATGGCTTCCCGATACTGGGGCAGGGGATAATTCCGGGCACGGAGTCGCGTGATTTTTCGGATGGCATGCTGTCGGTACAGGTAATTGGCATACAGGCACATGAACACCGAGAACGCCAGATCCAGCAGAGAACAGCCGCTTACCAGCAGTTGAAAGAGCATTGTATTGGTGTGGAACAGGTTTGCAATCAGGGAGAAGCCTTCCATTTGTCCCATCAGCAGCAGTGCGGCGGGGATCCCCAGAACAAACTGCACCACCAGGGAGAGCAGCGTCCATAGCCACATTTTTCGGTTCACGAAGAAAATATGGGGGAAAAGCAGCGCCATGGCGTTAAAGGAAATTTTCTTGCCGGTTCGCTTCATGGCGGTGAACAGGGAAAGATAGTACAGCTGGTTGGAACCTACGAAATCTCCCATCTCTGCTACGGTGACGCCGCCCAGATCCTCCTCCGGGTTTAATCCCAGCAGGGGCTGATCCGGATCAATGCGTACCCCAGCCATTTCCACATGGGGTTCGCCGGATTCCGGTGTGTCGGTTGGTTGGAGCGGCATGCCGCAGCCGGAACAGAAGGCTGCGTCCGGAAGGTTCTGATAGTGGCAGCGGGGGCATTCCTTGCGCTGCTGGTTTTGAGCGTCCTGTTGAGCCTGCCAGCTGCCGCCGGACTGATGCAAAGCGGTATTGATGCATCCGCCAGCCTCCTCCCAGCATGCACGGTGGTAGGGGGAGCCGCACTCCGGGCATACCACCACGTCATCCTCCGGTTGGAAGGGCTTCCCGCATTTTGTACATAATTTGTTGGTATAATCCATTTACTCTCACCGGGCTCTGCCCGATGCTCTCCTTTCTAAAGACCTGTTGTGTACGACGTATTCTGATGGGTTCAGAAATACTTGTATCTATTATACCACAGTTTCGAAAAAATTCAAGAAAAGATTTGCAGTTTCAATGATTTTGTAGTATAATATAAAGTGAGTTGCTTTGAGTAGTTTCAATTGAGAAAAAGGATGGTTTTTTATGGTTTTACTGGATGAGTTACGAGTAGAGCTTGTTGGATATCGCCCCCAGCTCAAGGAGCTTGGGGATGTGCTGCAGGTTGCCCGCGCCCAGTCCGAGCTGGATGATCTGCGGATTCAGGTCACATACGATGGATTCTGGGATGACGCGGAAAAGTCCCAGAAGGTAATGCAGAAGATCCGCAAGCTGGAGAATACGGTGGACAAATTCCGCCACTTAAATCAGAAGCTGGAGGATACCATTGCGCTGATCGATCTTTGCATGGAGGAGGATGACGACAGCTCCAACGAGGAGATCCTGCAGGATGTGGAGTCCTTCAAGGAGGAGTTGGAGGCGGAGAAGCTGTCAACCCTGCTGACCGGGGAATATGACAGCTCAAATGCGATCCTTACGTTCCATGCAGGCGCCGGTGGCACGGAGGCGCAGGACTGGGCGCAGATGCTGTACCGGATGTACAACCGCTGGGCGGAGCGGCATGACTTCAAGGTCAGCCTGCTGGATTATCTGGACGGGGACGAGGCTGGACTGAAAAGCGCTTCCATGCTGGTGGAAGGACAGAACGCTTATGGCTTCTTGAAGTCGGAGGCAGGGGTGCATCGTCTGGTGCGGGTTTCCCCCTTTGACGCATCCGGCAGACGGCATACCTCCTTTGCGGCACTGGAGGTTATGCCGGAAATTGACGACAGCATGGAAGTGGACATCCGACCGGAGGATGTGAAGATGGACGTATTCCGTTCCAGCGGCGCCGGCGGTCAGCACATCAACAAAACCAGCTCTGCAGTGCGTCTGACCCACATTCCCACGGGCATTGTGGTTTCCTGTCAGACACAGCGAAGCCAGTTTCAGAACCGAGATTTTGCTATGAAAATGCTCCGCTCCAAGCTGGTGGAAATCAAGGAACGGGAGCACCTGGAGAAGATTTCGGACATTAAGGGCGTGCAGAAGGAAATTGCGTGGGGCGCCCAGATCCGCTCCTATGTGTTCATGCCCTACACCCTGGCGAAGGATCACCGTACCGGCTTTGAAAACGGCAATATTTCTGCCGTGATGGACGGGGATCTGGACGGATTCATCAATGCTTATTTAAAGGCATTGAGCAACGGTACTCTGAATCAGAAGGAAGCATAAGGAAACACTGCACATGCTTCGTGCGTGTTGCCATAAGAAAACCCGAAAGCATCGTGCTTTCGGGTTTTGTGTTTATACGCTTACAACTGCCTGAGCGCCTTTGCCGTCCGGATCGGACCGGTATTCTGTCAGCATTTTGCCCTGTTATCTGCGGGACTGATTGATGGTATGCTTGATCTGGTCAAACAGCTCGCTGTATTTCATGCAGTCGCCTTCAAATTTGGTCAGACCGCCCCGGAGGCTCAAAGGCAGCTCCAGCCCCTGGCGAAAGTGCACCGGCTCTCCGTTGTGGGCAAGCACACGCTGCATCAGCTGCTCTGCCTCCTGTGGCTGCCGGATATCCGTGACCAGAGCATATTCATCGCCCCCCACACGCACCAGCAGCATGTTTTCTCCCTGTTCCTGCTCGATCCGTTCCAAGGAGGTGCGGATCAGCAGATCCCCTGCCTCTCTGCCGTATGTGTCATTGGTTTCCATCAGTCGCACCGTGTCAAAGCAGATGATGTAACAATCCTGGCGGCTTCCGAGAAAATCGTACAATTCAGAAATATCAAAACGTTGGTTTGGCATATCAGTACCTCCGGTCTGGTTGAGGAGCAGACGAGGATACAAATCAGTAAATCGCCGGCTGCTCCGGAATACGGAGGGGTTCACGCCCCAGAGCCTTGAAAATGCCCGGGCAAATACTTCTGGGGAATGGTACTGAAACTGCAAAGCGATCTCCGTGACGCTGCGTTCCGTACTGCACAGCAGTCTTGCCGCATGGGTCAGACGCCGTTTGCTGATATATTCCCCCACGCTGAAATGCACCGCATAGCGAAACAGCTTTTGCAGCCCGGACAGAGACACATAGCAGGCGTTTGCCACATCCTGCTGGGTGAATTCCTCCTCCAGGTTCTGTTCGATGTATGCAAGGGCTTCGGTCAGCACTTCAAAGTTCTTCAAGCGATCATCCCCTGTTGATGAATGGATACCGGTATCGTATCTTTAGTATACCAGATCTGTCCGGCATGCGCTTGACGTTTTGAGCAAATTCTGACGCATGCTATGCCATGCTGCCCAGTATCGCTTCTGCACAGCGGATCCCGTCCACGGCTGCGGAGGTGATGCCCCCGGCATAGCCTGCCCCCTCGCCGCAGGGATACAGCCCGGCAAGTCCGGCGGATTGAAGGTTTTCCTGTCGGAGGATCCGGACAGGGGAGGAGCTTCGGGTCTCCGGCCCGGTGAGCAGTGCTTCCGGATCATCGAAGCCCGGCAGCAGCCGTCCCAGCCGGGGCAGTGCCAGCCGC
>NZ_FR894817.1:0-1067 GCF_000434255.1 Ruminococcus sp. CAG:379
GTAGAAACAGCACGCAGAGCATAAGAGAACGCACAGAAGTAAAAGATCACCGAAAAGCAAAACAGCAAAGCGTGTGCCAAGCACACAGAGCATCCAGAACACACCTGGAAAAGATGGTCGAAAAAAAGAGAACAGACAAGCTGTTCTCTTTTTCTTAATCCGGATACTTGGAGGTGATCCCCAGATATTCCTCCAGGGTCAGACCGCTGTTGTACACCTTGGTGGCGTTCTCCACCCCCAGATACCGCAGGTGCCAGGGCTCGTAGGAATAGCCGGTGATGGCGTCCTTCCCCTCCGGGTAGCGGATGATGAACCCGTATTCGTGAGCGTGGGCATCCACCCACTTGGACTCCTTGGTCTGGGCAAAGCTCAGGTCGATGGAATTCAGGTCGAACACCAGTCCGGTCTGATGCTCCGAATAGCCCGGCCGGGCGGATACCTCATCCGCATACTTCTTGCCGTATGCCTTCACCATACTGTTGTAGACCTTGACCTGGTAGTCATAGCTGCGGTAGCCGGAGCTGATGTAAATATTCAGCCCCTCCTGTGCCGCCGCCTTCTGCATCTTGTCAAACATTGCCTTCGCCTCCGGATCTACCCCCGGATCGAAAGTTTTCGGCAGGGCATAGGTCTTGTTGGCAATGAGAATGCCCTGGATATAGGTCGGCTCTGTGGGATCCGCCTGTGCAGCCGGGGGTTCCGTCTTTGCCGGGATGGGTTCGGTGGTTCCTATCTCATCGGAATTCTCCGGGCTCTCCGTCTGGGCAGGCACTACGGTAACGGTCACATTGCCGAACACGGTGCTGTCGGCGGACAGGGTGGCGGTGATGGTACAGCTGCCGGGGGCAACGGCAGTCACGGCACCGTCGGCGGATACGGCAGCGATCTTGCTGTCACTGCTGCTCCAGACTGCTTTTGCGGCGGCATCGGATGCGTCCGTGGCCTGGAGATGCCTGGATTCTCCCACAGTCAGAGTAATCTGGCTGTCACGCATATGGATCTCTCCCTTTGCAGGATCGGTGCCCTCCGTGCCCGGGGTGGATGACTCCGGAACAGGATCGCTGACC
>NZ_FR894817.1:1092-1354 GCF_000434255.1 Ruminococcus sp. CAG:379
CGTAGAGGTTTCGGAAGCCGCCGTTGTGCCGGGAGCATCCGGGGGCGTATCCTCCCCATGCCGCCGGATCACCAGCACCAGGGACAGGATCAGCACCAGCAAAATCCCGATCATGGCGAGGATCAGGTTCCGCTGCCGGCGTTTGTAGACGCTTTTGGGAAGTTTCTTTCGTTTGCGTGTGGATGCCATAGCTTTGCATTCCTTTCTTCTATTATATATGTATATGCACCGGGTGGGATGCGTGGGTTTCGTTTTTGTGACC
>NZ_FR894818.1:0-1525 GCF_000434255.1 Ruminococcus sp. CAG:379
ATGGATAAAGAACAGAAAGCTTATGTTCTCAGACATAGCAGCAAACGTGACAAGGAACTGAAATACGACTTCATGCCATCTATGCTTGAAATCATTGAACGACCTGCACACAAAGCCGGAACAGTTATCATTCTCGGTGTTTTCACGCTTTTAATTGCAGCAATCGTATGGGCTTGCTTATCAGAGGTGGATATTGTTGTCACGTCCAGCGGTACCATGCAGCCGGTAGGGAATATCAGCACGCTTAATACTTATGCCAGCGGAACTGTGAAGGCAATCAATGTTGAGGAAGGCGCATATGTGAAAGCCGGAGATGTGCTTATCGAACAGTTCACTTAACACCTATACCAGTGGAACTGTGAAGGCGATCAATGTTGAGGAAGGGGCATATGTGAAAGCCGGAGATGTGCTTATCGAACTCGATACGCAGAGCATTGACATCGACGTAGAAGCGCTTTCGCAACAAAAAGAAGTGCTGGAGGCGCAAAAAGAGATATACACAATGATAAAAAATGGAGAGGACGTTTCAACAGTTGATCTTACAAAGTACGGCGCAAATCTTCAACCATACATTCTTACGATTATTGACAATGAGAAGGCTTATCAGAATAATCTGAGCATTCTTGAAAGTACCAAAGAAAACGCCGGTCTTACAAGAGACATCGCACAAATCAAATATGATGACTACAACACAAATCCTATGATTTCCGTGGCAGAATTCAATGCACAAAAACTTGTGCTTCAACAGGCAGAGAATGAATATCTGCAGGCGGAGCTGAACATTCTGAATGCGCAGACTTCTTACAGCGAGCAGATCAACTCCAATATTTCAGATATCAACAGTAAATTGAAACAGGCTGGTTCTGAACTTGAAAAGTATCAGCTTTCGCTTGATTACCAAAAAGTCACTGCTCCGGTCAATGGTTACATCAACAGCATTGCAGTTAACAACGTCGGTGAGACTGTAACATCGGCGCAGCAAATTATAACGATCGTTCCGGCGGATGCACCTGTTGAGATGGCTTGCTATGTAAAAAACATGGATATCGCCGATATTACGGTTGGAATGGAAGCAGAGATAAAGCTCGAAGCATATCCGTACAACAAATATGGAACTGTAAAAGGGACGGTCAAGTATATCAGCCCCAGTTCTTTCAACAGTGAGCAATTAGGCAGCGTTTATCTTGTGAAGCTGGATGTTGATAACACAAACCCGAATATCAATGTAATGTCTGGCTTATCAGGAGCTGTCGAAGTTAAGATCGGAAAGCAATCAGTTATGAGATACTTCCTCGATCCTATTGTGAAGGGATTCGGAGAGAGTTTCAAAGAAAAATAAAATAGTATACGAACTAAGGCGGTTGTGAGATTCACAGCCGCTTTTTTTGACGGACACTTTCCGTTATGGCTGCCTTCATTTCGTACTTCACACCTAATATCACCAGATATGAGGCTTGAAAGTAACCGCCAACCACACCCTAACGTTGATTCGGCACTAAAAAAGCGATAAAATAGTTCCAAAGGG
>NZ_FR894819.1:0-1626 GCF_000434255.1 Ruminococcus sp. CAG:379
TGCCGGAGCTTCTGGGCACACCGGAGCAATTTTATCTGCCGGAGAGCAAGAGGGCCATCATGCAGGTGATCCGGAAGACTGTGAAAACAGAGGCACCGGTGAGTCGCCGGGCAGTGCTGCGGCATGTGCTGAATGCTTTCGGTATTTCCCGCAGCGGCAGCCGGGTAGAGGCGGTTTTTGACCAGGCAGTGCAGGATTGTGGCATTTCCGGCACCGGTACCGGGGATGCATGCTGGTTCTGGAGCCGGGAGCAGGATCCGGAAACCTACCGGATCTGCCGGATCCCAAAGGAGGGAACCGGCAAGCGACCTATGGAGGAAATCTGTCCCCAGGAGCTGTGCGCCGGCATGCTGCTGATTCTGGAGGATCAGGTCAGCATGCTCCGGTCAGATCTGCTGCGGGAAACCGCCAAGCTGTTTGGTTATACCCGTACCGGTGGTGTCATTGAGCATGCGGTCAGTGATGCCATGGATTATGCCCTGACCCGACAGTTGCTGGATTGCAGGGAGGATCGGTTCACCATACACAACGCATAAAGGCGGTCTGTAGAAAGGAGCATGTTTATGTACGAGGAGATTCAATTTCCCTCCGAGCCTATTCTGGAGTTGGTATTCTGTAAGCCGGAGGATGCTTATGAAATAGTCCTGGCGGGACAATGTTATACGGTGGTTGGCAGGGACAAGGATCTGCCGGATCGGTTGATCGGAGTCGCATCGAACCAGCGGGTTTATGAACTGGACGCTGCACAGAAGCAGGTGTTCTATGCGGCGCCGGATCTTGCCGTCTTCGTCCGGGAGCTGATGCTCTGGCGGTCGTACGGTAAGCAGCATCCCCAGCCGGACAATATGACGGAGGCGCAGCTGACTGCTGCGGCAGCCGGATTCCGGGAAAAGCTGACGGAGCTGGATCGGCATGCCTTTGATCGGGAGGATACCTTTTGGTCTATGGTTTGCGAGGAGCTGGAGTATGGAATCTAAGGCAGCACCGCACAAAGCCCGCCGGATGGCTTTACATAGCATCTGCTGCACAATCTCTATGCGTGTTGCCATAAGACAAAGCACCCCCGGATAGGTGGATACTAATATAGAAGCTTTATTTCTTTAAAGATAAGGTTGCGTAACCAAGTGGTTATGCAGCCTTTCCCTTTTTGTCGCACTTCATACTGTCAGCAACAGTGGTCGTTACAGCAACGTCAAAACGGTAATGTATGCAAAGAATACGGAATGAGCAGTTCCACGCTGCATAAATGGATCAAAAAGTATACGCAGGTTAAAGCTTCAGACACCGAAACAATGACCATGGTAGAAATCAAAAAATGCAGAAAAAGCTAGCATTGCTTGAGGAGGAAAATCTGATGTAAAAAAGTAATGTCTATGAGATTAATAATCAATTTAACATGAATTGGTGGCATAAATACAAAAAGAGCTATCCGATTCGTAAATGAATCAGATAGCTCATTATTCTCGGATAATCTTAAAATGTTGTCATTTTGTTGCCACGGGCCAATTCCGTAACGCAAAAGTCCAACATTTTCAAGGCTTTTCAGCCTTTCGGGTATTACTCCCACTCCTCAAATCGCCCTCTATATTAAACAATTTTGTTTAGGAGATTTGAGCTGTGGTATCT
>NZ_FR894820.1:0-3454 GCF_000434255.1 Ruminococcus sp. CAG:379
CTCATCATAGCCCGGATCATTTTCCCAGGAGGGATTCTGCCGGGGGGTGGTGCGTGCCGGGGTGGGATTGTTCGGGTTTTCCGGCTCGTTTGGTAATCCCTCCGTCTGATCCTCCTCCGGTACGGTGGTCACCGGGGCTGTGGGGCTATCCTCCCCCCGGATCACCGGTGTGGTCTGTCTGGCATCCGTCTGGACAGGAGTGGTTCCCTCCGGGGGAATCTCCGCCCTGTATTCTGTGGTCAGCGCCGTATCCGTTGCCTGCTCCGGGGAATTCTCCACAGACAGTGCGCCCCCGTCCCGGGATGCTCTCCAGCTCCAGCCGATGAGAATGCCCACCAGCAGGGAGATCACTGCCACGATAATGAGCAGGTAGGGACCCAATACGTCCCAGATATCCCGCAGCACAAAGCCCTTGCAGCCCATTTCCTTCATCTGATCGCCGTAGAACTTCTTTTCTGCATGATCCATATTTTCAAGATCATTATAATTTGTACGCTTGCTGCGTTTCATATTGTCGCCCCCTGGGAACTTTTCAGGAATCCCTTGCAGGATCCCAAACAAGGCTATGCCGCCCTGGTTATGATTCATACTGCACAAAGTATAGCACATTGCGTACAAAATGTCAATGAATCCGTATTATAAGCGTTCGTTTTTGTAGCATATGTACAAATCCGAAACAGTAAAAATGGCACAATTGCTCTGTCTGAAGGACAATATATGCCGAAAAAAATGGGGCTGCTGAAAATCCGCAGTCCCATTTGTGCAAATTGACAAATGTAATCAGCTCAGCCCGAAGCTGATCTCCAGGGCATTGTTCACCTGGCTCATGGAGGGAGCGTCCAGCTCTCCCATCCGCTCCTTCAGCCGGCGCTTGTCGATGGTGCGGATCTGCTCCAGCAGCACCACGCTGTCCCGGGACAGACCGCAGCTTGCCGCCCGCAGCTCGATGTGGGTGGGCAGCTTTGCCTTCTCCCGCTGGCTGGTAATGGCAGCGGCGATCACCGTGGGGCTGTGCTTGTTGCCCACATCGTTCTGGACGATCAGCACCGGACGGACGCCCCCCTGCTCGGAGCCCACCACCGGGCTGAGATCTGCGTAGTAAATTTCTCCTCTTCTGACCATGCGGAGTCTCCCCTTTTCCTGATTTCACGCTTGCGCGTCTGTATGTAGTATGACCATCCCTGCCGGGTTTAATCACCCTTTGCAGTATATGCTGCCGCCGACGGATGGGTCGGGACAAGCCCGGAGCGGCAAATGACAAATTTATCTGAAACCCTGTGAAAAGTCTGTAAAATCGGTTGACGAAGCCGCCGAATGAGGCTATAATAAAAGAAAGAAAAAATTGCGGCACCGCCGCAGGAAGGAACCGATATGGGATTTCAAGGCTATGACAACCGGGAGCTCTCCTGGCTCAAATTCAACCAGCGTGTACTGGAGGAGGCATGCAATCCGGATGCCCCCCTGCTGGAGCGACTGAAATTCACCGCCATTTTCCAGTCCAATCTGGACGAATTTTTCCGGGTGCGGGTTGGCTCCCTGTACGATCAGCATCTCACCGACCCGGACAAATCCGATTCCCGCAGCGGCATGAACGCCAAGGAGCAGCTGAAGGCCATCTTCCGCCGGGTTCGGGAGTTGGAGCCCCAGCGGGACAATGCCTACGGGGAGATCATGCAGGCACTGGGGGCACATGGGGTCATGCAGGTCACCTACCCCACCGCCACCGACGAGGAGCGCCGCTTTCTGGACACCTACTTCAAGAAGGAGATCCGCCCTCTGATCGTACCCATGGTGGTGGACAAGGAGCATCCCTTCCCCTTTCTGAAAAACCAGGAGATCTACGCCGTGCTGCACCTGGAATCCAAATCCGGTGTCCGGCTGGGCATCATCCCCGTAAATGAGCAGTTCAAGCGGGTGATCCCTCTGGGAGAAAACGGCAAGCGTTTCATTCTGGCGGAGGATCTGATTCTGAGCCTGTCCCCCTCCATCTTCAAGAATTTCAAGGTCATTGACCGTACCCTGCTGCGGATCACCCGCAGTGCGGACATTGCGGTGACGGATGCCTTCTACGATTACTCCAACGACTTCCGGCAGATCATGGAGGAGCTTGTGAAGCAGCGGCAGAAACTGATGCCGGTGCGGATCCAGTTGTCCGCCAGCTTCAACCAGACCGCCACGGACTTCCTCCGGAAGCAGCTGGGCATCAAGAACAGTCAGATCTTCCCGGCAAAAGCCCCCCTGGATCTGTCCTTCGTGTACGGCATCCAGGACGTGACCCGGGAGGATACCCTGCTGTACCCCAAACGGGTGCCCCAGAATTCCCCCCAGGTGTCCGAGACCCGCCCCATGCTTGCCCAGATCAAAAAGCAGGACATCCTCCTGCACTACCCCTACCAGTCCATCCGCCCCTTCCTGCGGCTGCTGCAAGAAGCGGCAGAGGATGAAACCGTCCTGTCCATCAAGATCACCCTGTACCGGGTTGCCCGGAACAGCCAGGTGATCGATGCCCTGTGCCGGGCGGCGGAAAACGGCATCCGGGTACTGGTGCTGGTGGAGCTGCGTGCCCGGTTCGATGAGGAAAACAACATCGGCTGGTCCCGGCGGCTACAGCGTGCAGGCTGTGAGGTGATCTACGGCTCCCGGGCATTCAAGGTGCATTCCAAGCTGCTGCTCATCACCCAGAAGAGCCGCACCGGCGTTCACTACACCACCCAGATCGGCACTGGCAACTACAACGAGAAAACCTCCCTGCTGTACACGGATCTGTCCCTGATGACCGCAAATCAAGCCATCGGCGCAGAGGCGGAGAAGGTGTTTGACGCCCTGTGTGCGGATACCCAGATCGAGGAAAACGGCATGCTGCTGGTAGCGCCCCACACCCTGCGGAACCAGGTGTTACAGCTGATCGACCAGGAGATCCGCCGGGCATCCGAAGGGCTGGACAGCTACATCGGGCTGAAGCTCAATTCCATTTCCGACAAAATCGTCATCGAAAAGCTTATGGAGGCGTCGGATGCCGGGGTGCATGTGGATCTCATCGTCCGGGGCATCTGCTGCGTCATCGGGGGCATTCCCGGCAGAACGGAGCATATCCATGTGCGGAGCATCGTAGGCAGGTACTTAGAGCACAGCCGGATCTATATATTCGGCACCCCTGACCGGGCGAGGGTGTATATTGGCTCGGCGGACTACATGCCCCGGAACACCATCCACCGGGTGGAGGTGGCGGTGCCCCTGCTGGATCCGGCGATCCGGGCACGGGTGCTGCACATTTTCGATGTGTACCTGCATGACAACTGCAAGGCACGGCTCCAGCAGCCGGACGGCACTTATGTGCTGACCGCTCCGGCGGAGGGGGAGGAATCCCGGAACGCCCAGGAACAATTGTTCGATGAGGCATACGCCGCCGCCCCCAAGCGCCGCACCAGAAGGCCTGCGGCAAAGCCGGATGCTC
>NZ_FR894821.1:0-11931 GCF_000434255.1 Ruminococcus sp. CAG:379
TTCCCCTGACCGAAGGAGAAATTCGCCAGCTCCGCCGGAACGGAAAGCTGACGAGCAGTCTGTACCTGTCCCGGAGCAGATACCAGGGAGGAGCAGAGGATGGTCTCCCTGCCGAAGCCCAGGGCGGATACTGTTTCCAGCATCTGCTGCACCGACAGCTGCTGCACCAGGGAAATAAAATAGGTGTTACAGGAATTGGCGGTGGCATCGATCATATTCTGAATGCCGTGGCCGCTATGCCGATGACAGCGGAACATCTGACCATAGATCTGGGTCATGCCGGTACACTGATAGCTGTAGCCCGGAGAAATACCATTCTGGATCGCAGAAGCAGCAATGGCGAGCTTGAAAATAGAGCCAACGCTGTATGCGTTCAGCGCACGGTTTACAAAAGGGGAACCTTCTGACCGAAGGGCTTCCCCTAACGCTGCCGGGTCAAAATCCGGTCTGCCTACCATGGCGAGGATATCCCCGCTGTGTACATCCATTACCACCACAGCGCCCCGCTCCATCTGCTGCGCCGCATCCTCGCATATCTGCTGAATATCCCTGTCCAGGGTGGTCACCACCCCGGTTTTCACCGGCTCTGCCGGCGTCACCTTCGCAGGACTCCCTGCAAGCAGCTCACCTTGTCCGTTCACCTGATACACCACCTGGTTGGTGGCGGTATCCTGCCGCAGCAACTGCTGGTATGCAGACTCCAGTCCGCATACCCCCTCCCCTTCCAGGGCATATCCCATCAGATGCTGGGCAAGACGGCTTTCCCCGTACCGCACCGGCACAGAAAATACAAGCACATCCTCACCGGATATCTCCTCCGAATCCACCGGACACACAAAGGGCTTCCCCGCCCGGAGCTGTTCCGCCAGGTCATACCCCTCCGGCACATGCCCCTTCAGAGCGGCAGCAGTCTGATCCGTGGGGATCACTGCCGCCAGGTATTCCGTATCCCGGTTGGTCAGCGGCTCCAGATTCCGGTCGTAAATATTCCCATAGGTACTGCCCACCCGGAGGGTATACGTACCCTGCCGTCCGGCGGCTGTCTGCACCTTTGGATCCTGCTGCACCAGTGCCAGACGGATATACAGCCCTGCATACAACAGCAGCAGTATCACACCCACCCAAAGCATCCGGCGGCGGATCTTTTCCAAATCCATACCATCACCTCAATGTGAGTATGGACCTATGGGGCTTAATTATTCGAATCCAGCACAATGGTGAATGGACCGTCATTGCAAAGGGATACCTTCATATCCGCCCCGAATACACCGGATTCCACCTTTTCCACCCGGCTGCGGCAGTACGCCAGAAAGGCTTCATACAGCTGCTCTGCCAGTTCCGGTTTGGCTGCCTGGAGAAAATTCGGCCGGTTGCCCTTCCGGCAGTCCGCATATAAAGTAAACTGGGAGATCACCAGTAATTCTCCCTGCACCTGATCCAGGGAGCGGTTGATCTTTCCGTTTTCGTCCTCAAAAATTCGCAGCTGGAGCATCTTATCCGCCACCTTCCGCATATGACTTTCGTCATCCTCTGCACCGACCCCCAGCAGCACCAGATAGCCTTTCCCGATGGCGCCACGCACGGTTCCATCCACACTCACGCTTGCATGCTGTACACGTTGAATCACTGCGCGCATGTTAATTGCCCTCACTTTCTTGCATCATACTTTGGGTGATATTGCCTTTGCTTATTGTAGCACAAACCGGCAAAAGATGCAACTGCGGGCATAAGACATGCAGAAACGGGATATACTAAGACAGAAGCAGGCAGCAGCCACAAAGAAAGGAGAACGGAATGGAGTACACGTTTGAGAAAATGCCGGCAGCAGAACAGATCCAGCAGCTTTTTGTCGCTGTCAACTGGGAATCCGCCCAGTATCCCCAGGCGCTGGTGCATGGGATTGCCAACGCCCAGTCCTTGCTGACAGTATGGGATGACACACAGCTGGCAGGACTGATGACTGCCATATCCGACGGCAGCATGAACGTATTCTTCCCCTATCTGCTGATCGATCCCAAGTATCAGGGGGCAGGCATCGGCAGGGAAATGGTGTGCCGGATGCTGGGCAAATACGCCCACATCTACCGGAAGATCCTGGTGTGTGATGGGAACAAAGCCGGATTCTACGAAAAGTGCGGAATGGAATGCCGCACCGATCAGCGCCCTATGCTCCGGATCGATCCACCGGTTTTTCCGACTGTTCAGTGACAAAATAACCGGTTCTGCATAAGATGAAACATATCCGATGGGAGGTTTACATTATGCAGCAGTCTTATTTTCTCGGCGGAGTCACCGCCGGCGGATTCCGCACCAGATTTTCCGAACAGATCCAGCAGCCCGGCTTCTACACCTACATACTCAAGGGTGGACCGGGAACCGGAAAATCCACGCTGATGAAGCGTGTGGCAGCAGCCTTTGACGGGGAGCCGATTTCCCTGTATCACTGCTCCTCGGACGAAAGCTCTCTGGATGCAGTGGTGCTGGAGGATCGGGGCGTGGTGATCGTGGACGGCACAGCGCCCCATGTGTTTGAGGCAAAGTATCCTCTGGTGTCCCAGGAGCTTGTAAATCTGGGAGCATGCCTGGACAAGAAAAAAATGCAGGATGCAGGAGAGGAAGTCCGACAGGCAGCGGATGAAAACGCACAGTGGCATCAGCGTGCCCGGCAGTATGTGCAGGCAGTCACCGCCCTGCATCAGGATCTGACAGCGCTGGGGAATCACGCCCTTTTGCATCAGAAGCTGGCAGGGTTCGGAGAACGACTTGCCAAGCGGACGCTACCAAAAGCTAGGGATACCGCCAACAGCATTTCCTACCGACAGCTTTCCGCCCTCACCGCCTCCGGTTATGTGACCCAGTCCCTGCCCCCGGACTATCAGATCACGGAGCTGCTGGATCCCCTGTATACAGCCAGTGATACCTTGCTGCGACAGCTGGCGGCTCAGGCATGCAAACGTGGGCTGCATGTAATCGCTTCGGAAAACATTCTCTTTCCAGAGCCTATGCTGGAGGCTGTGCTTTTGCCGGAGCTGAAGCTGGCATTCTCTGCCCGAACGCCCATCCGGCAGGAGGAGACACCCAACGCAGTCCACATGCACATGACCCGGTTCTACCACAAAGAACTGCTTGCCCAGCGAAAGCAGCGGATCACCTTCGACCGGAAGGCTGCTCTTGCCCTGGCAGAGGAAGCTTCCAGCGCCATTGCCAATGCCCTTACAGTGCACGACCGACTGGAATCCCATTATATTGATGCTCTGGATTTTGACCAGGTCAGCCGGATTACAGAGGATCTGATTGCGCAGATCCGGGCACGGAGCTGATACAAAAAAAACAGACCGGAGTGTCCATCCTCCGGTCTGCATAAAAAAATACGGCAGCAAAATCTGCTGCCGTATCTGATGGTCTGGTGCGCTGTGAGGGACTCGAACCCCCGACCTACTGGTTCGTAGCCAGTCACTCTATCCAGCTGAGCTAACAACGCATGTGATCATCCGAGATTCGGATGATCTCAACCAACGCTTAATATTATATCATGTCTGATCTTAAATGTCAAGCTTTTTTGAAAACTTTTTCAGTTTCAAAAAATTAGTCGTCGATGGTGTCAGCCAGCTTCTCCCGGCACTCTTCGCAAACGTACTTGCCCATGAACATTTCATCGGTACGCTCGCTGCAGAATACACAGCTGGTCTCATACTTCTGCAGAATAATGCGGCTGCCCTCTACATAGATTTCAAGGGGATCCCGCTCTGCAATGCCCAGTGTGTTTCTCAGTTCCTTGGGGATAACTACACGGCCGAGCTCGTCAACTTTTCTTACAATACCTGTGCTTTTCATAGTTTTTCACCATTCCGCAGATCAATGTTTTTCGGATCTGCGCCTTTCCCATATTTAACTACTTCATTATACATTACGTTTTTCCGTTTGTCAAGTATTTGGGGACTAAAATTTGAGAAAAATAGATGATTCCAGGAGGAATACTTATGATGAACCGTTTTTTTTCCCTGCTAGCTGTTGCAGCCATCCTTTGCGGCATCTGTACGGGCAAGACGGATGCCCTCACGAATGTGGTTCTGGAGGAAGGCGCCGGTGCCATTGAGCTATGCATCTACCTCACCGGCGGCATGTGTGTCTGGGGCGGATTGCTCCGGATCGCCCAGCGCAGCGGTCTGACGGATCGGCTTGCAGCCTGCTTTGCAAAGCCCGCATGCTGGCTGTTTCCGAGGCTGGATCCAAAGGGAACAGCCCTGCCCGCCATTACCATGAATTTTGCCGCCAACCTTCTGGGGCTGGGAAACGCAGCCACTCCCTTCGGTCTGACGGCAGTGGCTGCGCTGAAAAAGGAGTCCGGCTGCGGCAGCATTGCCTCGGACAACATCGTCCTTTTCACCGTGCTGAACACCGCTTCCCTGACCCTGTTTCCTACCACAGTGGCTGCTCTGCGGGCAAAACACGGCTCCGCCGCTCCCCTTTCCATCCTGCCCTGGGTATGGCTCACCAGTGCCGTGACGCTGGTTGTACTCATTGTCATTACCCGTACTCTCTCTGCCATCCGGGCATGCAGCCGCAGAAAGGAACGCAAATGCTGCTGACATCCTATTTTGTACCGGTGATCTTTGGGGCGGTGCTGCTGTATGGTACATACAAAAAAGTCCCGGTGTTTGACGCATTCCTGGAAGGGGCGAAAGAAAATCTGAAGCTGGGCGTTGATCTGCTGCCCACTCTCATTGCCCTGCTGACAGTGGTATCTCTGGTGAAGGCTTCCGGACTGACAGACCTGCTCACTTCCCTATGTGCCCCCTTCCTGTCCGCCGTTGGCTTTCCCGCCGAGTGCATCCCGCTGGCACTGATCCGCCCCATTTCCGGTAGCGGCTCCCTTGCGGTATACGAAAGTCTGCTGGATAGCTACGGCCCGGACAGCACAGTCGGAACCATTGCCAGCGTGTTGCAGGGCTCCTCCGAAACCACCTTTTACACCATTGCCCTGTATTACGGCACCTGCGGCATCCGCAACGGCAGACACACCCTGCTGTGCGCCCTGTGCGGAGACTGCACTGCCTTTCTGTGCAGTTGCCTATGCATCCGCTTGTTCGGATAAAAGCGGCACTGCACAAGCATGCAATGCCGCAATATCCACTATTTTTTCAGCATCAGCTCTGCCTCCTGGATCTGATGCTCTCCGATCCGCTGGATCTTCACATTGAACAAAGGAAATTCCACCGGAATATCGCAAGTACCATCCTCCGGTATCCGGCTCAGGGCACCAAACACGAAACCGCTGAAGGTGTCGAACTCCTCCCCGGGAATCTGAACCCCCAGTGCCCTTTCCAGCTTGTGCATCTCCACATTGCCCCGGATCTTCCAGCAGTCACCCTCTCCCCGGATGATCCTGGGCATTTCTGCGTCTGTTTCTTCCCCCTCTGCCGGAAATTCTCCGATCAGCTGCTCGATCAAATCCTTCATGGTAATCACACCGGACATGCCCCCGTATTCGTCCACAACCACCGCCATGGCATGACCGCCGGCTCTCATGTTCCGGAACAGCACATCCGCCTTGATGCGCTCCGGCACAAAATAGGCTGGCTTCACTGCATGCTTCAAAATATTCTCCCGGCTTTTTTCCTCCAGCCGGTAATAATCCGACACCCGGAGCACCCCGGTGATATCATCCTTTGAGCCATCGCACACCGGGTACAGCCCGTGCCGGGTCTGACGAATGAATTCTGCCCACTGCTCCGGCGTATCCTTCAGCCACAGAGTATCCACCTCCGTCCGGTGTGTAGCGATCTCTCCGGCAGTCAGATCGTCAAATTCAAACACGTTGTGGATCAGCTCCTGCTCCGCTGCATCAATGGCACCGCTCTGACTGCCTGCGTCCACCATCATGCGAATCTCCTCCTCGCTGATCTCCTCATCCGCCGCTTCCGGATCAATGCCGATCAGCCGCAGCACGCCGTTGGTAGAAGCGGTCAGCAGCCATACTATGGGAGAAAAGATTACGGAAATGCCGCCGATCAGACCGGAAATCCCCAGTGCCAGCTTCTCCGACTTCCGCATGGCGATCCGCTTGGGCACAAGTTCTCCGAAAATCAAGGTAAAATAGGACAGGATCAAGGTAATGAGCACCACTGCAATGGTGTCCAGGGTCTTTTCGGAAACAGGCACTCCCAAAGAAAGCAGCCAGCTTACCAGTCCGTCTGAAAAGTTATCTGCCGCAAACGCACTGCCCAGGAATCCGGACAACGTGATGGCTACCTGAATGGTGGCAAGGAACTTCGCCGGCTGCCGGGTCAGTTTCATAAGCCGGGTTGCCTTCTTGTTTCCCTGCTCGGAAAGCTTGGCAAGCTTGGTTTCGCTGACGGACAGCACAGCAATCTCCGCACTGGCAAAAACGGCGTTCAGTCCAATCAAAAGCGCCTGTAACAGTAACATCCATACGACTTCGCTCACAAACAATACCTCTTTCTCATGTGTTCTGTGTCTTCTGCTCGCCGGAGAAGATCACGTTGGAGTATGCGGTTTTGGTGCTGACCCCGTGCAGCCTGCCGATCTTCCCGGACAAGGCACTGATGCAGTCCTGGGGCGCATCCACTGCAATACTGATTACGTTGATGTGCTTTTGCCGGTAGGGAATGCCCATTCTGCCGATGATGTAAGCACTGTACTCGTGGAGAATGCCGTTGAGAGCATCCACCGCCCCCGGATCCTCCACAATGATCCCGATCAAAGCCACTCTTGTATCCATATGTACCTCCTTTGGCTGATGATACCGCCATTATTATAGCATACTTGCAACAGGTTTGCAATCAAAACGTATGTTTTTGCTCCGTATATCTTGACAGAACGTTCAGTGCATGGTATAATTTTTTGTTAGATTTCGTCGAATATTCTGTTATCCTGTACAAAAACCCGGATCCTTTTGCAGGCTTACAAATATTTGCACATCATTGTGTTAAAGGAGCTGAAACATGGACTCATTCAACCAAATCGTCAAACTGGTGGATGACTATGTATGGGGCGCTCCCCTGATCGTACTCATTCTGGCATGCGGACTGCTGCTTACATGCCGAACCCGTTTTTTGCAGGTTAGAAAGCTTGGTACGGCACTCAAGTACATGTGGAAAGCGGAGGAAACCGGACACGGCGAGGTATCCAGCTTTGCCGCATTGTGTACCGCCCTTTCCGCCACCGTGGGCACCGGAAACATCGTTGGTGTCGCCACCGCCATTGCCGCAGGCGGACCCGGAGCACTGCTGTGGATGGAGGTTGCCGCATTCTTTGGCATGGCCACCAAGTATGCTGAGGGACTGCTTGCCATCAAGTACCGTGTCACCGACAGCCGGGGCAACATTCTGGGCGGTCCCTTCTACTACATTGAAAACGGTATGGGCAACCGCTGGAAGTGGCTGGCAAAGCTGTTTGCCATATTCGGTCTGCTTGCCGGGCTTATGGGCATCGGCACCATCACCCAGATCAACGGCATTACCTCTGCGGCAAACAACTTCTTTGACCCGGATCAGGTGCATACCTTCCAGATCTTCGGTCAGACCTATACCTGGACTACCATGATCACCGGACTGCTGATTACTCTGTGCGTGGCACTGATCGTCATCGGCGGCATCAAGCGCATTGCCGCTGCATCCGAGCTGATCGTCCCCTTTATGATCGTCGCATATGTGGTCAGTTGTCTGATCATCATCTTCACCCATTTGACTGAAATCCCCGCCGCTCTTGTCACCATTGTGAAAAACGCCTTTGGTCTGCGGCCCATTGCAGGCGGCGCAGCAGGCATCTCTATTGTGCTGCTTTCCATGCGCAACGGTATCGCACGGGGCATTTTCTCTAACGAAGCCGGGCTTGGCTCCGCACCCATTGCAGCAGCCGCAGCAAAAACAAAGGAACCGGTTCGTCAGGGACTTGTTACCATGACGGGGACCTTCATTGATACCATCCTCGTCTGCACCATGACCGGTCTGTCCATCGTCATGGCAGGCAGCTACGCAAAGGATCTGAAGGGCGTTACCATTACCACTGATGCCTTCCGGTATGGGCTGCCCTTCCCGGAAAAGGTATCCGCATTCATTCTGATGGCATGCCTGGCAGTATTCGCCTTCACCACCATTCTGGGCTGGAACTACTACTCTGAGCGCTGCCTGGCGTATTTGACCGGTTCCAATAAGACAGCTGCCAAGCTGTTCCGTTTGCTCTATGTGGCTGCTGTATTCATCGGTCCCTATCTGACCGTAGAAGTTGTCTGGAACCTGGCAGACATCTTCAACGGACTGATGGCAATCCCAAATGTGACTGCGCTGATTTATCTGTCCGGAGTAGTATCCTCAGAAACAAAGGATTACTTGAAACGCTTAAAGGCAGGTAAAGTGCCAGAAGACGCATAAGTGCACACTCCGAAAATACAAAGCGGTGTATCCAAAAGATACACCGCTTTTTGTGTCCATCCCCTATAATTACCGATCCAGCATCTTTTCCAGCATCACCGGATTCAGCTGATTGACTGTTTGCAGCTTTCCATGATAGAACACGGCAAAATTGTTGAACACGCCGGGCAGATTTTTCGCCTTTACAAGGGTATCTACCAACACGAAGGTTGCAGGAATCCGGTGAGCCGTACAGTAAGCCTTGAGTTTTTCCACCCGTTCCAGGATAAAGGGACACTGCATGTCATAATAGATCACCAGCTGCTGCTCCGGGATCTCTGGCTGATGCACCTGGGGCGCAAATCGAGGCTTTGAACCATCAAAGGACATGGCAAGCAATTGATACCCGTTTTCTGTCTGATCCACCGTCTGAAATCCAAACTGCTTTGCAAAGCTCTGATCCAACAGCCACGCCTTCTGCTTGTCTGCTCCCAGTATGCAAATTCCGGACTTTGCCTTGGATTGGGCATCGAAAATGCAGTATCCCATCAGATCATGCCCATAGCCGTGATGCTTCAGCGCTCCATCCACCCACAGACAGTAAATGTATAAGAAATTTTCACCCAGAATCGGCACCCAGGCACGCTCCAGGGGCGCATACTCAATGAATGCGCAGCCCTTGGCATCCAGCTTCCGGAACATATGTCCCTCCGACAGTCTGGCAGCCAGCCAGCGCCGTTTCGCCTCCACACCGGGATGCTGTGCTTTTTGCCGGATGATGCAGCACAGATGCTCCTGCATCAGGTTCCCGGATGATAGATTGATATACTCCCCACCCAATCATTTAACCCCCCTTGATTATTTAAGTATACTTGCATTATACGCCAGATCCGGACAATTGTCAAGAAAAAAGCGCACAGAATATCCTGTGCGCTTTTTGAGGTGCACTGCACAAAAACTGCCCAGTGCTGCCGTGATTATTTCAGCATGGAAATAGCGTCCCGAATGGTTTTTTCCATGGCTTCCTTGCCGTATTTGTCAACCTCTGTCCGGTTCTTTTCTCCGTGGGTCAGACAGCCTGCACCGCCGATGCAGCCTCCCACGCACGCCATACCCTCAATAAAGTTGGCATCCAGTCGGTTGACCTTTTTCTTCAGCAGAGCCTGGCGACATTCTTCAATGCCATCACAGGCACAGGCCTTCAACTCAAAATCGGTAATACCATTTTCCTTCAAGCCCTCTGCCACCGCATCTGACAAGCCGCCGCACCGGGCAAAGATCCGGCCAAAGTAAGAGGCATTGTCCAGAACATCCTCCTGTAGCTGGGTAATGTCGATATCACGGCTGTCGAACAACGCCTGCAGTTCCTCAAAGGTCATTGCCTCATCCACATAGGGACGGACGGATTCCTTGCGCACTTCCGCCTTTTTTGCAGTACAGGGACCGATGAACACCACCTTGCAGGGAGCATCCTCATGCTCCTTGAGGTACTTGGAGATTGCCGCCATAGGCGATAAATTGTGGGAGACATAGGGTTGAAGGTCGGGGAAGGATTTCTCAATATAGTCCACAAACGCCGGACAGCAGGAACTGGTCAAAAATCCCTTTTCTGCAAGCTCCTTGCATTCTGCGTCTGCCACCATATCTGCGCCCAGCGCAGCCTCCACCACCGTGTGGAAACCCAGCTCCTTGAGCCCGGATACCACCTGACCCAGCTTTGCATAGGTGAACTGGCTGGAAATGGAGGGAGCAACCACTGCGAACACCTTGTAATTCTTGTTGTGATCGCTCTTTTTGATCATATCAATCACATTGAGAATGTAGGATCTGTCCGTAATGGCGCCAAAGGGACACTGATACACACAGGCACCGCAGGAAATACACTTATCATTGTCAATGGCTGCCGCCTTGTTCTCGTTCATATGCAGCGCCTTGATCTTACATGCATTTTCACAAGGACGTCTCCGGCAGTTGATGGCAGTATAGGGACATACCTTGGCACAGGCACCGCAATTTTTGCACTTGGACTTGTCAATATGCGCAACGTGCTGATAATCAAAGGTGATGGCGCCGAACCGGCATACATCCTCGCATCTGTGAGCCAGGCATCCCCGGCAGGCATTGGTGACCTCATATCCACCCATAGGGCATTCATCGCAGGCAATCTCAATGACCTGGATCACGTTGGGATTTTCCTCATCGCCCCCCATTGCCAGCGTGACACGCTCCCCCAGAATTGCCCGCTCCTTGTATACACAGCAGCGCATGGTAGGCGTATTGCCCGGCACGATGATCTTCGGAATATCCAGCAGATTGTCCAGCAGAGTATCGTTCCATGCCTGCCGGGCAACCTCCCGAAGCACCTTGTACTTTAGATGCTGCACCTTGGTATCAAATTTTCGCATACTTATCCTCCCTTAGAAATGACCGTCCCAGACTGCTTCTTCAGGCCTTGTGCAGAATGTGCTCCTGAAAAAATGCAGCAACGGTGTCCGGCGTGACAGAGTAAAACTGATCGTCCAGTGTTACGCACACGCCCTGCTGGCACTTGCCCATGCAAAAGGTTCCTGTCAGCTCCACACGATCCCCCAGCTGATGCTCCGCAACCAGCTTCTGCAGCTGCTCCACCACCTGGTGAGATCCCTTAATGTGACAGGAGGAACCAATACAAACGGTTACTTTCATGCTTCTCCCCTTACGCCTTCTGGGCAGCAGCCCGGTCAGCAGCCTCGTCCAGCTTCTTGTTGCGGAAATACAGCCCAACGTCAATAGAGATTTCAATGAAGTTAAGCACATAGAAGAAGAAACTCAGGAAGAACAGGAAGCCTTCGCTGCCGGCATCCAGCTGAATAAACTTTCTTGCAATACCGCAGGCATAACCGATCAGCAGGAATACCTCGAAAAACAGGCTCTTGCCCTTTGCGGTACGGGAAACGATGGACTTACGGATGGAGATCGGCCAGGACAGACCAAAGCAGAAGATTGTCAGCGCCTCAAGCAGATCGGAAATCATAGCTGTATTCATAAAATATTACGACCTTTTCTTATTTTTGATACCGGTAATCCGGCAGGAGCTTCGGAGAAACAGCATCTGTGCTGATGCCGGCTGCTTCACGCTCAGCATCAAACCTTGCAATGTGATCCAGCGTCAGCTTGCCAACCTTTGTATCCTTTGCAGCAGCGGCAGCATTCTGACCGGCGCTGCGTCCGAATACGATAATGTCCAGCAGGGAATTACCCATCAGACGGTTTTTGCCGTGGATACCGCCCACAGCCTCACCGGCTACAAACAGATTCTCCACGTTGGTGGTCATGCCGTTCACGTTGATGTCCAGACCGCCGTTCTGGTAGTGCAGGGTGGGATAAACCAGGATCGGCTCCTTCCGGATGTCAATGCCATAGCTTGCAAACATACGCATCATGGCAGGGATCCGCTTTTCGATGGTACCCTCTCCCCCGATCTTCTCAATCATGGGTGTATCCAGCCAGACTGCCAGACCACTGCCAGTGTCAACACCCTCTGCATGGTCAGAACACTCCCTAATAATGGAAGCGGCAG
>NZ_FR894821.1:11952-12547 GCF_000434255.1 Ruminococcus sp. CAG:379
GCCAGCCACATCACGGGTCTCCAGCGGGTGCATGAACACCTTGCCGTCCCGGTTTACAAGCTTCGCTCCCAGAGAACGCACCTTCTCAGTGACCAGTGCACCGAAGATCTGCTGGGGGAATGCGGCGCCAGTGGGGTGATACTGGAGGGTCTCCGCATACAGCAACTTTGCGCCTACACGATAGCCCAGCACCAGACCATCCGCAGTTGCGCCGTAATGATTGGAGGTGGGGAAGCCCTGGTAGTGCATACGACCTGCACCGCCGGTTGCAATGATAACGGTCTTTGCCCGTGCAACCATCAGCTCCTTGGTCTCCATGTTCATCAGAACTGCGCCGGCAGCCTTGCCGTTCTCATCCAGGATCAACTCAATGGCAGCAGTGAAATCCACCACCGGGATGCCCCGGTTCAGAACCTCATCCCGCAGGGTGCGCATGATCTCAGCGCCGGAGTAATCCTTTGCCGCATGCATTCTCTTTCTGGAGGTACCGCCCCCGTGGGTGGTAATCATCGTACCGTCCGGTGCCTTATCAAATTCTACGCCCAGATCGTTGAGCCAATGAATGGCTTCCGGTGCATCGCAAACCAGCTTCGCC
>NZ_FR894822.1:0-38389 GCF_000434255.1 Ruminococcus sp. CAG:379
TATACCGCCACACCTTGGGGATTGTCCCCTTCTGTACCTTTGCCATATTACGCATCCTCCTTCCGGAACTGGGATTGATAGATCTCCTGGTATACCGGGCAGGATTCCAGCAGCTGTGCATGGGTGCCAGCGCCTACCACTGCCCCATCCTCCAATACCAGGATCTGATCTGCATGCTGTAGGGAGGAGGTTCGCTGGGACACGATGAACACCGTGGGATTGCCGGGCATTTCCCGGATCGCCTTTCGCAGTGCCGCATCCGTTGCAAAATCCAAAGCAGAGGCACTGTCGTCTAAAATCAGGATCTTCGGATGCTTCACCAATGCTCTTGCAATGGTGAACCGCTGCTTTTGCCCACCGGACAGGTTTTTGCCTCCTTGCTCCAGTTCAAAATCAAGTCCGCCCTTCTGGGCAAGCACCTCTCCTGCCTGAGCTGTCTGTACCGCCTCCAGCAGCTGGGCATCCGTAGCATCCGGATTGCCCCACCGGAGATTGTCCCGGATCGTCCCTTTGAACAGTACTGCCTTCTGGGGCACTACGCCGATCCGGTTTCGCAGATCATCCAGAGGATACTCCTTGACATGGATTCCGTCCACCAATACCTGTCCAGCCGATGCATCATAGAACCGGGGGATCAGATTCACAAGAGAGCTTTTGCCGGAGCCGGTGGAGCCGATGACACCGATGGTTTCGCCGGGACGGGCAGCAAAGCTGATATCTGACAAGGAATCATCCCCGGCGTTTGCGTACCGGAGGGTCACATGGTCAAACTCCACTGCATAGGAGAAATCCTTCGGTGCAGGCGCTTGTTCCGGTGCATCCAGGGAGGAACGGATCTCAAAGACGGACTGGATCCGGTTGCCGCATGCCACGGACTTAGTGATATTGATAATCAGGTTTGCCAGCTTGATCAGTTCCACCAGGATCTGGGACATGTAGTTGTACAGGGCTACCACAGCTCCCTGGGAGATGAGTCCCGCATCCACCCGAAGAGCACCGGTATACACCAGCCAGATGATTGCCAGATTGATGAGAATGTAGGTCACCGGGTTCATGAGCGCAGAGATCCGCCCCACATACTTTTGTGTCCGGGTCAGATCCAGGTTGCAGTCATCAAAGCGGCTGATTTGCTCCTCCTCCTTGCAGAAGGCACGGATCACCCGGACGCCGGTGAGGTTTTCCCGGGTTGCACTGAGCACGCCATCCAGTTTCCGCTGCACCCGTTTGTACAGGGGGATGCACCAGAGCATGATGCCGAATACCACCAGGGACAGCACTGGAATGGCGGCTGCAAAGATCAGCGCTGCCTTTACATCAATGGTGAACGCCATAATCATGGCGCCAAATACCACAAAAGGAGAGCGCAGCAGCAGCCGGAGGGTCAGATTCATACCGGACTGAACCTGGTTCATATCACTGGTCATCCGGGTAATGAGGGTGGAGGTGCCTATGGTGTCCAGCTCTGTGTAGGACAGCCCCTGCATGTGGTCAAAGAGGGCATGCCGCAGCTTCGTCACAAAACCGACGGAGGCCTTGGCGGCAAAGTACTGGGCGGTGATGGAAAAAAACAGTCCCACAATGCCCAACCCCACCAGCAGCAGGCACATGCGAACCACATATCCCCGGTCGCCGCCGGCAATGCCTGTGTCGATGACGGCAGCAATCACCAGGGGCACCAGCAGTTCCAGCAATGCCTCAAGCAGCTTGAACAGAGGCCCCAACACCGTCTCTTTTTTATAGCTTTTCATATACGCCAATAATTTGAACATAGGGTTCCTTCTTTCGAGCATAATACAGCATTAATTATACCACGTTTCCTACAGTCATGCAAGAATTACCGGCATAAAAAAACCGCAGGATCCTGCGGTTTTTGGTTATGCATTTGTATCGTTCCGGATCCTGCCCTGCTCTACATTGGGCAGAATAAAATGTTGATAGGCATATTCCCATAGCTGCGCTGAGCCATCCGGCGTGATCTGATTCCGTTTCAGGATCTGGCTGAGCCGGACACCGTGCTCCGCCCAGGCTTTTCCGTCAGTTGCGGCGTTCAGCATCACTGGCTGAAAGTTATCCATGGCATGTGCAAACCGTGCCTCCGGGGTATCTCCCCGGTTGAATTCCTCCCACAGTGCTCGGAATGCCCGTCCTTGATCCGGGGGCAGTATGCCGAAAATGCGATCAGCTCCCTTTGTTTCCCGCTCCTGTTCCGTTGCCTTGGCTGCCGCATCGTATGCATAGGTATCCCCTGCATCGATCTCCACCAGGTCATGAATCAGAAGCATGGTCACTGTTTTCAGAAGGTCGATGGGTTCGTTGGCGTGCTCTGCAAGAAGAATTGCCATCAGTGCAATGTGCCAGGCATGCTCTGCGTCGTTTTCTTTTCGGATTGCCCCGGTCAGATAAGTCTGCCTGCCGATGCGCTTTTCTTTGTCGATTTCCCGGATAAAAGCAACCTGCTGCTCCAGTCTGTTTTCCATTTGTTCCGCCTCCCGGTATCAGTATAGCAGAACGGAGCTGTTTATGCAAGCCTATTCCGGCAAAATCCTGCCATCCGTAGAAATGGTGACCACCCGGAAGGAAACATGATTGCCGGTGGATGCCACAGCGGTTCTTGCAGCATGCTCCAGTCCGCCACAGCAGGGTACCTCCATGCGCACTACCGTCACGCTCTGAATGGTGTTGCTGCGCAGGATCTCCGTCAGCTTGACAGCATAATCTGCGTCATCCAGCTTCGGACAGCCGATCAGAGTGATCCGTCCCCGGATGAAATCCTGATGCATGGATGCATAGGCATAGGCTGTACAGTCCGCTGCAATCAGCAGGTTTGCCTGATCAAAATAGGGTGCATGTACCGGAACCAGCCGGATCTGTACCGGCCACTGCTGCAAAGCGGAAGGCTGTCCGGATGCTGTATGGCTGCATGCTTCCTGCACTGGGTGCAGCCGCTTTGCATGGGTACCGGGACAGCCGCAGGGCAGGGACTGCGCCTGCTGCATTTGATGAGCTTTGACCGCTGCTTCGTCATAGGCGGCAGCCTCACGCTCCACAAAGGAGATGGCACCGGTGGGACAGGTGGGCAGGCAGTCCCCCAGCCCATCGCAGTAGTCGTCCCGCAGCAGCTTTGCCTTGCCGTTCACCATGCCAATGGCACCCTCGTGACAGGCGTTTGCGCACATACCGCAGCCATTGCATTTCTGTTCATCAATCTGAATGATTCTTCTGATCATTTTAAAATCCTCCATTTTCTTGACCGTCTGTATGCATTGTACTATAATGAGAATGATAAATCTGTTGTTATTCCAACAAAGGAGGGCTTATGGATATCTCTTTTCTTTCCAAGACCCGGCTCTTTGCAGGCGTGGAGCCGGACGTTTTGACGAAATTACTGGAGCAGGTGCATACTTACAGCCGGAGATTCGCAAAGGGAGAAGCCGTGCTGCATGCGGGAGATCCGGTGACCCATATGGGACTGGTGCTTCAGGGCAGTGTGCTGATTGCCCATGAGGATTTGTGGGGCAACCGGAGTATTCTTGGCAGAGCCGCTTCGGGAGAAGTCTTTGCGGAAACCTATGCTTGCGTGACCCAGGAACCGCTGCCCATGCATGTGACAGCGGCAGAGCCGACCCAGGTATTATTTGTGCATGGCGCAGAGCTGCTGCATGCCGGAACCTCCGGTTTGTCAGCACCGGTTACTGCCAATCTTGTACGGATGCTGGCGCAGAAGAACCTGAGCCTGTCCGGAAAGATCCGGCACATTACCCCAAAAACCATCCGGGGCAGACTGCTGTCCTATTTATCCGCCCAATCCATCCGGCAATCCAGCTATGTGTTTGACATTCCCTTTAACCGACAGCAACTGGCGGATTATTTGAATGTGGACCGGAGCGCCATGTGCCACGAACTGACACGGATGCAGCGGGAGGGTCTGGTGGATTTTCATAAGAATTCCTTCCGGCTGATTCAGCGGTAAGCAAAGCGCCTGTGTGCGGATGCAACTAATCATTTTTTCAACATCCGCCGCAGCTGTACCATATCCGCAACGGATACCGTACCGTCCGCATTGACATCCCCCCTGCTGGTGGTCAGAGCAATAAATGTACCGAAATCAAAAATGGGCAGTTGTGTACATATTATTTCGTTGGAGGTAATATTGTATTATCTTGTTGAATCTCATACCACGTTGTTAGTATATTTGAATACAGTTTCTGCATTTTTTTTATTTCACGAGAGACTTTATAAATATCGGTTTCAAAATATTCTTTTGGCAGCAATGCTACTTCATTTTTTGTCCCACTCACCATTAAAGGATTGGATTTTTCACTCTCAATCAACTTCAGATAATTGTAATATAGTAACGGACATTTATCTTTCAATAACGCTGGTACATTCGGATATACCAGCTTTTTAATTATATCAGATGCCCAATAGCTTGTTATAGTCATATCTACTGGGTTCACATATATATGGTTATAAAAATCTATGTCAATAATACAACCATGAATCCGCCCGTGTCCACCGATTTGCCTAATTTCTTTGGAAATTCTTTTTTGATAGGTTGTATATTTTTCCAAAGGTGCTTTAATAGCTGCAACCATTGTATCCATGTTATCATAATAATATTGTACATTTTTTACATCCAGCTTTTTCAATGCCCCTCCATTCATTATTGATAATGAACCCGTTATTGCTTTATGAATAAAACAATAATATCCATTTTTCTTTAGCATATAAATTGTGTTAATCTGTCTGTTGAAATTCATACACGTATTTTTTCCACGAAAGAAATCCTGATATTCCTGAGATGTAATCTCATATACGCCATCTTCAAAGTTGCAAAAATAATCATACTCTCCATTTATCAAGAAATTTTTTAGATGTGGGCTTTCATTTCTATATCCAATCTGGTTATCAGCATATAACCTTTTTACGCCGTCGTCAAAGAATGTATTTCTATGGTTATGCCCACTGACATAAACAAAATTGTCATGATAATTTATATCTGCACACCAATCTTTCTTTGGTGTATGAGTGAAAATAATTGTATTTTTCTTTGCTAACACATCTGTCAACTTATCATATAGTTGCTCAAACTTTTTACTTTCAAGAATCTCTGTATTTCTATCAATAGTGGCTCGATACGCACCATTATTTGCATTGAATTCTTCATTGTAACCAGAGAATCCAAGCCCACCTAAAATTGCTAATCTTGTACATCTCAATTTTGCTGAAATAGATGAATTGTCTAACTGTATCAGTTCATTGTATGGAATGACCCCCATGTCATTAGATTCGTTCTCATAAAACAGTTCATTATGCAACAAATACATTCCGTTTTCCTGTAATACAGCTCTGTATTTTTCAGCAATCTGTTTTACTGACAGTCCTGGAAAATTCCAAAGCTCATGATTACCAAGGACAAAAATAAAATTTCTTTTTTCAAAAAATATTTCAGATCTTTCATACAAGCTATCTGCTGATTTTCTAAGCCTTCTCACAAACATCTCAAACACCGAAAAGTCTGATGAAACATCTCCACCAATGAGCGTTAATTTATTACTTTCACGTAAAATATCATCGATGATTTTTTGAATAATATAAATAGCATCTTTTTTTGATATACATCCCGCATTTATAATTCTACGCATTAAGTGTAAGTCGGAAATGTAGCTTATTCTATTTTGACTTCCCCAATGTATACCATTATCAACGGGAGCGATTCTCCTTGATGCCTGTAACAGTAGCGATGTTGCCATATCCATTTCCCCTCCTTACAAAAACGGCGAGAAGATCCGGAGCAGCTTGCGCATGCTTCGGCGGAACCGGGAAGTACGCTGACACATTTCCATGGTATAGGGCATGGACTGCTGCATGGTTTCTGTCAGGTCAGACTTGATCTGGCCGATCACATCCCTGCCGTATACCATAACTCCGTTTTCAAACAGAGCGTAAAAACTCCGGTAGTCAAAATTGGTAGTTGCCACCATGGCTGCCGCATCATCTGCCACGATCAGCTTTGCATGTACAAAACCGGGCTTGTATTCGTATACCTTAACGCCGGCTTTGATTAGTGCCTGGTAGTTGGAGCGGGTCACGGCGTGTACATACCACTTGTCCGCTATGTGTGGGGTAATGATGCGCACATCCACCCCACTGGTAGCAGCCAGGCACAGGGCGTTGAGCATTTCGTTTTCCAGAATCAGATAGGGCGCAGTGATCCATACATACCGCTGTGCGCCGTTGATCAGACTGGAGTAGGTATCCCGCCCGGCACGCACCTTGCCGGCAGGGCTGTCGCAGAAGGGCTGTACCAGGCTGTCCGCATTCTGGGGCTTGTCGATCAGATACTTTTGCGGCATCGGATCCTCTTTGACAACAAAGCCCCAGGATTTCAAAAAGGTATGGGTCAGTGCCTGGACAGCACTACCCTCCAGCATCAGCCCTGCATCCTTCCAGTAGCCAAAGCGTTCGATTTTGTTGATGTACTCGTCCGCCAGGTTGATGCCGCCGGTAAACCCGATTACCCCGTCAATGACTGTGATCTTCCGGTGATCCCGGTAGTTCATGAAGCTGTCCACCGCTGCCCGGTATGGATTAAAGGGGTAAACCTGAACCCCCATATTGCGCAGTTCCCGACGGAAGCTGCGGGTCAGTTTACTGATGGTTGCAATGTCGTCATACAGGATCCGGACTTCAACTCCCTGTCTGCACTTTTCCGCCAGGATCTTTTTGACCTCCTGCCACAGATAGCCGTCGTTGATGATGAAGTACTCCATGAAAATGAATTTCTTTGCAGTGCGCAGCTTTTCCAGGTACACCGGAAAGAAGCTTTCACCATTGGGGAAATACCGGGTAATGGTATTGGTAAATACAGGTGCATTGCAGCTGCGTGCCAGATGGAGCATTTCCCGATGAAAGGGATGATGCTTGCAGGCGTACAGGGAATCCGGCTGAAAACCGCCAAAGGGGATTTTGTCCAGATGCTCACTGACTGTGGCACAGCGGCGGCTAGCCTGACCTGCCTGCTTGTTATGCCGCAGGATCACATACAGAGGCCATCCGGCAATGGGTGCAGCCAACAGTACAACGATCCAGATGGTGTGAAAGGGCGCATGCTTTTCATCGTTGGCAATGCTTAGAGAAATGACTGTGCTAATGAAACCTACTACAGCGTGAATGTACACGGAGCGCATGCCCAGATACAGAAAGGGCAGGATCAGCGCAATGATCTGGAGCAGGATCAGAAAGCTGGTGACAAAAAGACGGCTTGTAATGATATCACGGATTCGTTTGAATAACTGCATGTTGCAACCTTTCTTCAGATGTCTGGGTGTCTGTACACCCAATGAATCATATGGTTTTACTCAGCGGCGAATACTTGTTCCTTCAGCAGCTCCCGGTTGGCGTCCAGATCCACCACCAGTGCCCAGCCTGCGTTGGTGTTCCGGTCATCCGTATAGGTGCCATCTGCCGGGATCTGGATCTGGGTCATTTCATAGTTCAGCAGGAAAGGCATCCGCAGGGACAGCTGGTACAGCTCTCCCTTGGTCATGTTGGTGCGGATCTGAGGCAGTGCGGAGGACATGAGCCGCTTCATACCGGCAGCACCGGAGTTTTTCAGACTGGTTACAAGCTGGGTCAGCACTTCACGCTGCCGCTCAGTACGCTGAAAGTCTGCATTGCCCACATGCCGGATCCGGCTGTAGCACAGAGCCTGCTTGCCGTTGAGGATATACTTGCCCCCCTGGCTGAGCAGATCGGCATTTCGTGCATCTCCCAGAATGCCATTGACTTCGTCCTGGAGGATCTGGTTGATGGCCTGTGCTTCCGCATCACTGACCGTGATCTCCACGCCGCCAACTGCATCCACAATAGAGGCGAAGGAAACAAAGCTGATCTCAATATAGTCATCGATCTTCACACCCAGATTCTCCTGGATGGTGTCCATCAGCAGCTCCGGTCCCCCGAAGGAATATGCGGCGTTGATCTTATTTTTGTCCCTGCCGGGAATGTCCACATACATATCCCGCATCAAGGAGGTCAGAAAGATTTTATCCGTTTTCTTGTTGATGGAAAGCAGGATCATGGAGTCGGATCTGCCTCGGGTATCGTCCCGGCTGTCCGAGCCGATCAGCAGCACATTGGTCACATAGGGCTCCGACAAAACCGTCTTGGAGGTTGCGATGCGAGTTCCACTGTCCACAAAATCCAGCTTGTTGATGCATTTCAGCGCCAGGAAGGAATACAACGCAAACACCAGTACCGCAAAGCTCAGGGCACTGAGCAGAATACGGGTCAGGCAGCCGGCTCTGCGGCGACGCTTTTTCGGAGTGGCTTTCGGCTTCCGGCTTTGACGGGCTTCCGGATTCTGATGGGGTGTCTCATTGGCTGAACGGGAACTGCCCTGGGATGCTCTGCGGTGGGTGTTGCTTCCCTGCTGTGTTCTCCGTTGAGGCGGAGCCTGCCGGCGTTCAGTTTCCTCATAGGCAGTGCGGCTCTGCTGACCGGCATGGGGGTGGTACTGCCCTTCCGGAGAATCGGTACGCAGGTCGTATGCGCCGTAATCCTGTCGGTTCAGCACAATGGTCTTGTCTGCATCGCTGATTTTTTGGGGTATATGGGGCTGTTCCCGCCGGGGAGTCGTCTGCTGCTGGCGGGCGGGAGTGGGATTCCGGTGATCGCCGGAAACCGGATTTGCTGTTTGTTGTCTGGGGACAGCCTGTGGGTGGGGCGTGTCTGCCTTGGGTGCCTGGGGAATATGCTTTGGACGAGGCATATCCGAGTTGTAGTTCCGATCTCTTGGATCTGCCATAGTTCTCTCTCCTTTTGTTCTGAAGTGGCTGTTTCTTTGTGTTACCCTTCTATTATAGCATGTTTGCGGGGAAAGTCAATTATGCGCCGGTGTAAAAAGGAGCATCCGGTCTGGATGCTCCCTGTTTGTTATGCGTTTGATACACCGCCCGGATCCTGTCCTGCCATAATCATTGCGCAGTATCGCAGGATCTTGCAGGCATCGTTAACATCAATGGTTCCGTTGGAATCTATATCTGCACGCTGCCGCTGCTGCCAGTCCAGATAACTCCAATCCCCTACTAGCTGCCGGGCACTGCACTGCAATACCAGGATGGCGTCTGCCACGCTGATCGTGCCGTCCCCGTTTATATCCCCCAGTTCGGGCTGGGCACTGTTGGTGGTTGTGGTTGTCTGGATGGGCGGCGCAGTGGTCTGAGGCACTGTGGTAGTCGTAGTTGTAGAAGTAGTAGTGGTGGATGATGTAGTTGTTGTTGTCGTTGTTGTAGTGGTGGTGGTTGTCGTTGTCGTAGTCGTTGTTGTAGTGGTCGTCTGCTGCGGATCCACAGTTCCGAGAGCACGGAAGGTGATCCTGGCATTAGAAGCATATGTTTCTGCATAGGAACCGGTGTAGCCATAGATGGTCAGCTTGGAGCAGTTACTAAAGGAGTCCAGCGCAATGCTGCTGACGGATGCCGGAATGGTCACAGAGGTCAATGCGGTACATTTGTAAAAGGCAAAATCACCGATTGAGGTGACTCCATCCGGAATGGTCAGGCTTTGCAGTCCGGAGCATTTGTAAAATGCACTTTTCCCGATGGTTTTTATGGTGCTTGGCAGGGACAGACCGATCAGTGCCGTGCATCCGCTGAAGGAAGCAGCACCCAGGGACGTAATGCCGTTGGGTAGATTTACAGAAGTCAGCTTCGTACAGTTTGCAAAGGCGGCAGCGCCGATCGTGGTGGCGCCGGATACAGAAACGGACTGAATGGAGTCCCGGCTGTCATACCAGGGGCTTGGCTCGTAAGAGGCATAATCCGTCATTTTGCCGCTGCCGCTGATGTACAAGGTGGAGCCGCTTAAGCTCCAGGTCAGGTTATCTCCGCAGGAATTGTCTGCTGCCGCCGCAGTCAGCTGTGTGGCTTGGGGCATCAGTCGATACCGCTCCTCCACCGGTACCACCAGCAGGGCGGCTGCCAGACCAACAGCCATCCAGTTTCTCAGTTTCATAGTTCATTCCTCCTGTTTTTATACAGTTTTATTTGCTTCTCCCAAGGATTTTGGGCTTGAACCAGTTCCGGTAGAACAGGAGCATGCCCCCAAGCGCATAATCATAGCACAGGAACATGCCGAGCAACAGCACGGAGATCACCGGCAGTGCGTATCTGCCAAGTCCAGCAAACTCCTGCGCAAGCTCCTTGAGCCCCAGCACATAGATGGTGGCGTAATAATCCGCAGCAAAACAGATCCCTGCTGTCAGGCATTTCCCCAGCCAAACCAACGCTTTTCCTGGTAGCTTTTCCAGCTGCTGCCGGAGAATGGGGTAATGTCCAAAAAACAGGATAAAGATCAGTGCTGCTTCCTTGTCAAATGTGACGAAGATGGACAGCAAACTGACGGCTGCGTAGGTCAGAACCGCCCAGCCGGTGCCGATCTCTGATACGATGATCAGCAGCAGTGCCCCAGCCACCATGGGCAGTGCCAGGTACAGCAGAGGCATGACGCCGGTCAGAAACATCAGAAGCAGACACAGGGCTGTGATAATTCCGCCCAGTGCCACCCGATAGCTGATTCGCTGCATGCTCCGCCTCCTTCATGTAATTATTATAAGTATACCAAATGAATCCGGGTTTGTCAATGTGTAATGTGTATGTCTGTCAAACATGTAGCGGCAATTCGGTCAGATTCCTTGCAATTCGCCGATATCCATGCTATACTATATCTATGTACGCACATAGGCAACAATAAGGAGTTCCCTTCAGCAGGGATGCTCTGAATCAGGAGGCAATCACATGTTCAAAGCAGCAGCGATTTTCAGCAGCCACATGGTATTGCAGCGTCAAAAACCCATTGCAGTCTGGGGCAGCTCCAGCCACGATACGGTTGCCGTTTCCTTCAACGGTATCACCGTCAAGGGCACTGTTTCCAACGGTACATGGCGCATCCAGCTGCCACCTATGGAAGCAGGCGGGCCTTATGAAATGCAGCTGACCAGCGGTGGGGAAACCATCACCTTTGTAAATGTCATGCTTGGGGAAGTGTGGCTGGCAGGAGGGCAGTCCAATATGGAACTGGAGCTGCAAAACGCCAAAAACGGAGAGGCAGTCCTGGCGGCTCTGACGCCGCAGGTTCCCGTCCGGTATTACTACACCCAGAAGCAGCGCTTTCGGGATGCACAGTTTGAGTCCATCGAGGAAAACACCTGCTGGGCGGAAGCATCCCCGGAAAACAGCCGGGCATGGTCTGCGGTGGCATTCTACTGCGCCCGTCGCCTTGCCCAGCGGCTTGGTGTCACTGTGGGCATCATTGGCTGCAACTGGGGCGGCACCTCCGCAGCCAACTGGATGAGCAGGCAGCGGCTGGAGGCATGCACCGAGCTGCGCCCCTATCTGGATGACCTGGACAAGGCCATGGAGGGTAAAACGCTGGAGCAGCACATCCGGGAATTTGACGAATACCTCGCTTATTCGGAGGAGTGGAACCGGAAAAAGGATGCCTGTTACCAGGAGCATCCGGACTACTCCTGGGACAAGGTGCAGGAGGTCTGCGGCAAGTGCCTGTTTCCGGGGCCCATGGGGCCGAAGAACGAGTACCGCCCGGCGGGTCTGTACGAAACCATGCTGCAGCGGGTCTGCCCCTATACCCTGCGTGGATTCCTGTACTATCAGGGAGAATCCGACGATCACCGTCCCCAGTTGTACTACCGGCTGTTTACGGAGCTGATCGGACAGTGGCGGCAGGACTGGGAAGACGATACCCTGCCCTTTGTATTTGTTCAGCTTCCCATGTTCCGCTACAAGCAGGATGCGGATCACAAGCACTGGTGCCTGATCCGGGAGGCACAGATGCGGGCATACCAGACCGTAAAGCATACGGGCATTGCTGTGATCCCGGACTGCGGCGAGCTGGACAACATTCACCCAACTGACAAGGAACCGGTGGGAGAACGGCTTGCGATCCAGGCAATGCAGGTTGCCTATGGCATCCAGGATCCGGATCAGGATACGCCCATGTTCCGGGACAGCTATGTGACCGGCAACACAATGCATATCCGGCTCACCGGCGCTCCCAAGGGCTTTCTGCCTGTGGAGCACCCCACGGGCTTTGAATTGGCTGGCGCAGACCGGATCTTCCACCCGGCAGAGGCGGTGCTGGGAGAAAACCAGATCACACTGCGTGCAGAGGGGATCTCTGAGCCGGTTTACGGCAGGTACGCCTGGACAAACTATATGGAGGTACAGGTATTCAGCAAAAATGGCATACCCCTTGCCCCCTTCCGCACCAGCCCACAGGATGCCCTGTAAGAATTCCTGCATCCTACACAGATTTGCACAAGATTCTTGTATAGACTGCTGAAAAACACAGAATTAGCCATAGGAAACTGTTGACTTTTCATAACTGCAAACCTATAATGAAGTAACATAGGCAATACCGCATAAGGTTCACTTGCCGGCTTTGTCTATACTTTTGCAGACATAAAAGGAGGCATCCTATGATGCAGCAGCAAACAAGCAAGCAAATCGCCATGCATGTATCTGTCGTTTCCATTGTATGGAACATCATTCTGTCCGCTTTCAAGCTTTTTGCGGGTATTATCGCCCATTCCAATGCCATGATCTCCGATGCAGTGCATTCTGCATCCGACGTATTTTCCACCATCATTGTCATGATCGGCGTCAACATCTCCAGCAAGGAGCGGGATGCGGATCATCCCTACGGCCACGAGCGCTTTGAGAGCCTTGCTGCCATCGTCCTGGCGCTGGTGCTGCTGGCAACCGGACTTGGCATCGGTTATGTGGGAGTCTGTGACATCATCGGCGGAAAAAATGCGGAACTGGAGATCCCCGGTATGCTTGCGCTGGCGGCAGCGATCCTGTCCATTGTTATCAAAGAGATGATGTACCATTACACGGTGCATTACGCCAAGCAGATTCACTCCGATGCTCTGAAGGCGGACGCCTGGCACCATCGCTCCGATGCGTTCTCCTCTGTGGGCAGCCTGGTGGGCATTCTCGGCGCAAGGCTGGGCTTTCCGGTGCTGGATGCAGTGGCAAGCGTGGTCATCTGCCTGTTTATCCTCAAAGCATCGGTTTCCATCCTCCGAGATGCAGTCAGCAAGCTGATCGACCGTGCCTGTGACCCCAAGGTGGAGGAGGCTATGGCAGAGGAGATCCTGGCAGTTCCGGATGTACTGGGGCTGGACGATCTGCGCACCCGTATGTTCGGGCCGAAAATTTATGTGGACGTGGAGATCAGCGCCGATGAAAATCTGCGGCTCAAGGATTCCCACGCCATTGCGCAAAATGTACATGACAGACTGGAGGAAAAGTTCCCCTCCATCAAGCACTGCATGGTGCATGTGAACCCGGCGGAATCCTCCGCTCCGGATACCCATGCCCCTGCACAATAACCCTGCGCCCTGTCCGGTTCCCTCTCTCACAAGACCGGACGGGGATACACTTGCCGCAGCGGGATCCGAGCCGCATGCTGCAAAATAAAAATTGTGAGGAATAGAATATGAATATCGTTATCGCACAATCCGGCGGCCCTACCTGCGCCATCAATGCCACCCTGGCAGGCGTATACCTGGAAGCATGCAAGCATCCGGAAATTGAAAAAATCTACGGCTCCCGCAACGGCATTGAGGGTATCCTCCATGAGCGCCTGGTAGATCTGCGCTCGTTGCTGCCGGATGCAGAACAGGTGGATCTGCTCTGCCGCACCCCTTCCACTGCGTTAGGCTCCTGCCGGGTAAAGCTGCCCCTTGCAGAGGAGAATACCACACCCTATGAAACCATTCACAACGCTCTGAAAGCCCATAGCATTGACGCCTTTTTCTACATCGGCGGCAATGATTCCATGGATACAGTGGCAAAGCTGTCGGCATATCTTACCTCCGTTAACAGCCCTATCCGTGTCATTGGCATTCCCAAAACCATTGACAATGATTTGATGTATACGGATCACACACCGGGCTTCGGCTCCGCAGTGAAGTATGTGACCACCACCCTGGCGGAAATCGCCCAGGACAGTGCGGTCTACAACCTGCCCTCTGTCACCATTGTGGAGATCATGGGACGGGATGCCGGCTGGCTCACCGCCTCCACCTGCCTGTTGCATCATAACGGTCTGGAGGCACCCCATCTGATCTACCTGCCGGAGATCCCCTTCAGCACAGAACGGTTCATGTCGGATGTGCGCCGGATGCACGCAAGTCACAAGTCCGTGATCGTAGCAGTCTCCGAAGGGATACGCCTCAGCGAGGGCGGATATGCTGCAGATGATTTCCAGTCCGGTGAGAACGATGCCTTCGGGCACAAGTACCTGGCTGGCGTGGGCAAATACCTGGAAAATATGGTGCGGAAGCATCTGGGCTGTAAGGTGCGCTCCATCGAGCTGAACGTGATGCAGCGCTGTGCAGCGCATCTTGCCTCTGAAACAGATATTTCCGAATCCTTGCAGGTGGGAGCCTGCGCCCTGTGTACCATGCTGGAGGGCAAAAGCGGTTGCATGATGACATTGCAGCGTACCGGAGATGCACCATACGGCATTACCATTTCTACTGTGGAAGCACAGCGTGTGGCAAACCGGATCCGCCTGTTCCCCCAGGAATGGATCACGCCAGACGGCAACGGAGTCTGTGACGAGGCGATCCCCTACTTCCTGCCTCTGATCCAGGGGGATCGACAGCCCATTATGCGCAACGGCATGCCGGTACATTTTACGCTGTAATTCAGAAAGGAATTATTATGATTTGTAAAAACTGCGGTACGGACAATCCGGAGCAATCCATCTTCTGTAACCACTGTGGCCAACTGCTGACGGATCAGCCTGTCTCCCAGCCGGAACAAGTGCCTGCCATGCCCCAGAGTATGCAGGATATGCCAGAAGAAGTGCAGTTGACTATGCCGGAGGAAACGGAAGAACCCAAACGCTCTCCGCAACCGGTGATCGTAGCCATGCTCCTGCTGCTTGCAGTGATCGGTCTGGCAGCCGGCGTGATCTATTACATGACCCGGGACAAACAGACGGAGGAAAGCTCCCGTGACAGCAATGCCCTGGTGATCGATCTCATTACCACCACAACCCATACCCAGCCTGTTGTGACAACCATTGCATCTGCGACCACCACGGAAACTACCACAGTGACCACCATCACCACACAGCCGGAGGAAGTCACAACAGAAGCCGCCACAACGACTGCACCAACCATCACGACGGACGCACCGACCCAGAATACGAAGCCTGCAAAAACGACCGCCCCCGGAACCAAACCGGACACAGGGGTCACGCCGCCGCGTCCGGCAAATCCATTACCTCTGTCCTCTGTCACAGGAGACTGGACCATGTGTCCAGATGATCTGGGACTTGAGGAATCTATGCAAGCGATCCTCACCATTGGCACCAACGGAAAGCTGACATTGAATATTTCGACCAATGGACAGGAAATGATGTCGGACAGTCTCCCCTATTCCTACGATCCGGATACCCATCTGCTCCAGGCTGTGCAAAACGGAGAAACCGCCTATTTGTTTCTGGAGCTTACGAATTCCAATACTTTGCGCCTGTATTCATACGATTTGTCTACGGGCATCAATTTAACTGATTTTGTGATTATGGTTCGGCAATAAACACCATCAAATTGACCTTTCCCGCAAAGGAAAGGTCAATTTCTTTTGTGAGGTATGCCGATTGACTTTCCGGGCAGGATATACTATAATGGTGGAAAACAATTAAACGGTTAATTGTTAGCTAGTAACGAAAGGAGGATGCCCATTGAAATCATACAGTGGTCTGGTAGGAAAGATGGAACGGGTACATCTGCTTCGGCGGATGTTTTCACAGCAGCTCACCAACAACACCACCCTGCATTTCGGTCAGGTGCCGGTGCTGCTGTACATCTGGAAGCATGACCGATGCACACAGGTGGATCTGGCAGAAGCACTGCATGTGACCCCTGCGTCCATTGCCACTTCCACAAAGCGCCTGCAAAAGGCGGGCTATCTGACCAAAACCATAAACGAGGACAATCTGCGGTGCAAGCAGTTGTCCATTACAGAAGAAGGCAAACGAGCGCTGGAACTGCATAAGGCACCCTTTGATGCCTTTGAGGAGGCGGCTTTTTCCGGATTCAGTGAACAGGAACTGAACACCCTGGCTAATTACCTGGATCGGATCGCCCAGAACATGGCGCAGCATATCGGAGAGGAACTGCCCCCGGACAATTTCTTTGCCATGCAGGCATTTCTCAACCGGGTGATGGAGCAAGCAAAGTAAGGAGGAACCGAACTTGATCAAAAAACTACTCTCCTGTGTGGGAGAATACAAAAAATATGCGATTCTGACGCCCATTGTCATGATTGGTGAGGTTGTCATGGAGGTACTGATCCCCCTGGTCATGGCAAAGATCATTGACGTAGGAATCCAGGGCGACGGCGGCATCAGCTACACCGTCAGAATGGGCTGCCTGATGATCGGTATGGCGCTGCTGTCCCTGTGCTTCGGTGCGCTGGGTGGCAAGCTGGGCGCAAAAGCGGCAATGGGCTTCGGCAAGAACGTCCGGGCAAAGCTGTTCTATAAGATACAGGATTTCTCCTTTGCCAACATGGATAAGTTCTCCACCGCATCCCTGGTGACCCGTCTGACAACGGACGTGACCAATACACAGAATGCATTCATGATGATGATCCGCATGGCTGTCCGTGCCCCCATCATGTTAATCAGCGCTCTGATCCTTGCTTGTCTCATCAATGCAAAACTGGCAGTGGTATTCCTGGTGGCGATCCCGATTCTGGGCATTTCCCTGTATCTGATCGCTTCCCGTGCAATGCCTCGTTTTGAAAGAATGCTCCGCAGCTACGATACCATGAATGCCTCCGTACAGGAGAACCTGACCGGCATCCGGGTGGTAAAGGCATTTGTCCGGGAGCCCAAGGAAATCAGCAAGTTTGAAGCCAATGCGGATGAAGTACGCCGTACCCAGATGCAGGCGGAAAAGCTGGTCATCCTGAATATGCCCATTATGCAGCTTTGCATGTATGGCTGTATTCTGGCGGTACTCTGGTTCGGCGGAAAGATGGTCATCGGCGGCACCTTTGCCATTGGTGAGCTGTCCAGCTTCATTTCCTATGTGACCCAGATCCTCATGTCCCTGATGATGATCGCCATGGTGTTTATTATGACCATCATCTCTCTGGCTTCCGCACGGCGTATAGTGGAAATCTTCGACGAGGACATCGACATCAAGGACAATCGGACCAACCCGGATCTCAAGTGTGAGGATGGCTCCATCTCCTTCCAGGATGTATGCTTCAGCTACGCCAAGGACGGGGAAAACCTGACCCTGAGCCATATCAACCTGGACATTCACCCGGGTGAAACCATCGGTATCATTGGCGGCACAGGCTCTGCCAAGACCACCCTGGTGCAGCTGATTCCCCGGCTGTATGATGTATACAGCGGCGAACTGCTGGTGGGCGGTCACAATGTGAAGGATTACACCCTGGATCACCTGCGGAATGAAGTGGCTATGGTACTGCAAAAAAATGTGCTGTTTTCCGGAACGATCAAGGAAAACCTCCGGTGGGGGGATGCCAACGCAACGGATGAGGAACTGGTTGCCGCATGCAAAGCGGCGCAGGCTCACGATTTCATCACACAATTCCCGGACGGCTATGACACCATGATCGAACAGGGCGGCACCAACGTTTCCGGCGGTCAGAAGCAGCGGCTTTGTATTGCCCGGGCACTGCTGAAAAAGCCCAAGATCATCATTCTGGATGATTCCACCAGCGCTGTGGACACCGCAACGGACTCCAAGATCCGGCAAGCGTTCCGGGAGCAGCTGAAGGATACCACTACCATTATCATTGCACAGCGTATTTCTTCCGTTTGCGATGCAGACCGGATCTTAGTTCTGGACAACGGCAGGATCGATGCATTCGGCACCCACGAGGAGCTGCTGGCGGGCAATGAGATCTACCAGGAAGTTTACAACAGCCAGCAAAGCGGCGCAGCAAAGGAGGGATTGTAATGCCGGGGCCCACCAGAAAACCCATGCAAAAGCCCCAGAACGTGGGGGCAACTTTAAAGCGGATCTTTCAGTATATGGCGGCAAGCAAGGGCTTGCTGATCGGTGTGTTCCTTGCTATTCTGTGCAGTGCATTGGCACAGATCATCGGCACATCCTTCCTGCAAAAGGTTATCGACAATTATCTGGAGCCCATGCTCAAGGCATACAGCTCGGAGCTGATGACCGGCTTTATCCGCACCCTGCTGCTGATGGCAGGCGTATATCTAATCGGTGCCGCATGCACCTACTTCTATCAGCGGGTCATGATCAGCATTGCCACCCGGACACTGTACAAGATCCGGACGGATATGTTCAACAAGATGGAGCATCTGCCCATCCGGTTCTTTGACACCCATGCCCATGGGGATCTGATGAGCCACTACACCAACGATACGGACACCATCCGTGAAATGCTCAGCAATACGGTGACCCAGTTCATCTCCTCCTCCATTACGGTGGTGGGCGTATTCATCATGATGATTTACTACAGCTGGCAGTTGACCATCCTGGTGATCCTGACTCTGATACTGATGCTGTTCATCATTGCCAAGATCGGTGGCAAGAGCGGCGCATACTTCAAGAAACAGCAGCAGGAAATCGGTAAGGTCAATGGCTATATTGAGGAGCTGATCGAAGGACAGAAGGTGGTCAAGGTATTCTGCCACGAGCCGGAATGCAAGGCGGAATTTGATGCGCTGAATGCGGATCTTTGCGATGCAGCCACCAACGCAAACACCTTTGCAAACATTCTGATGCCCATTATGGGAAACCTGTCCCATGTGCACTACGCAGTGACAGCCATCGTAGGCGGTATCCTTGCCATCAACGGGGTGCTGAGCCTTGGTACGGTGGTGGTATTCCTTCAGTACACCAGAAGCTTCTCCCAGCCGGTGACCCAGCTGTCCCAACAGTTCAATGCGGTGCTGACCGCCCTGGCTGGTGCAGAGCGTATCTTCCGTCTGATCGATGAGGAGCCGGAGGTGGATGACGGCTATGTAACGCTGGTAAACGCAGAGCTTGCGTCGGACGGAACTCTGACGGAAACCGATCACCACACCGGTATCTGGGCATGGAAGCATCCCCATCATGACGGCACCCTGACCTATACAAGGGTGGCTGGCAATGTGGAATTTGACGATGTGACCTTCGGCTATGAGCCCAACAAGACAGTTCTGAAGGATGTAAGCCTGTATGCAACCCCCGGTCAGAAGATTGCCTTTGTGGGCTCCACCGGTGCTGGGAAAACCACCATTACAAACCTCATCAACCGGTTCTACGATGTGCCGGACGGAAAGATCCGGTACGATGGCATCAACATCAACAAGATCAAGAAAGACGACCTGCGGCACTCCCTGTCCATGGTGCTCCAGGATACCCACCTGTTCACCGGCACGGTAATGGACAATATCCGGTACGGCAAGCTGGACGCTACGGACGAAGAGGTCATTGCAGCGGCAAAGCTTGCCAATGCCCACGGCTTCATCACCCACCTGCCCCAGGGCTATCAGACCATGCTGACCTCCGACGGCATCAACCTGAGTCAGGGTCAACGGCAGCTGCTTGCCATTGCCCGGGCGGCTGTGGCGGATCCCGGCGGCTGTGGCGGATCCCCCGGTACTGATTCTGGATGAGGCAACAAGCTCCATTGACACCAGAACCGAAGCCCTGATCGAGAAGGGTATGGATCGGCTGATGGAGGGCAGAACCGTATTCGTGATCGCCCACCGGCTGTCCACCATCCGGAATGCCCACGCCATTATGGTGCTGGAGCACGGACAGATCATCGAGCGAGGCAATCATGAAACCCTGCTGGCACAGAAAGGCAAATACTATCAGCTGTACACGGGTATGTTTGAGCTAAGCTGATCTCGGATAAAAACACGAAAGCGCATGGTTTGTTTGAACCATGCGCTTTTTCTATAGGCAAATACCTTTAGTTGATTTCCCGGATCACCTGTGCGGCATCGCTCTTTTCCAGGCTCCGGAGTGGAACCAGAGTGGACAGCACCGCAAAGACCAATCCAACCCCAAGCGCAATCAGTGCGCCGGGCAATAGAAACCAGATCCACCGTGAGGTGTAGAAGCTGGAATACACCAGGTACAGGCAGATTCCCCCGGCAACCAGGCTGCTGCCAACAGCTGCCTTCACCACATACCGGCAGGCTTCACTGAGCAAAGTCAGCCGTATTTGCTTGGCGGACATGCCCACTGCCCGGAGCATCCCCAACTCGTGCCGTCGGTTCAGAATGGCTGTATTCATAGTGTTCATAATGGTGAACACGCTGATGCCCAGCAGGATCAACACAAAATGATAGCACAGCCGGGTGAACAGATCCAACACAAACTGGGTGGTCTCCACTTCCGCCGAGCATTCCCCGTCGTACTCGGTAAAAAAGCCCGCCTGCTGCTGTTGGGCAAGCCACTCCTTTGCCTCCTGCTGCTTACCAGGAGCATAGTTCATGGTATAATGGGTAACATCTCGCTTCCATTCTCCCTGATAATCCCGGAGAAAACAGTATTCCTCAAATCGATCCACGTCCACGATACCATATAGCGTGGGGCTGGAGTTATAGGTGGTTTCCCCTATCAGCTCGGAACAGCCTGCACTGTTAAAGACACCGGAAATGGTAACTGCTTCCCAGATCGGCTCAAATTCCCCATCCGGCTTCTCCGGAGCCTTGGGGATCTTATTTACCAACAGCTTTGCCTGGATCGGCTCAGCGGAGGGTTTCAAAAGCTCCACCTCCCTGTGATATCCAGCAGATAAACCCGAATCCCGTTCTACATACACCAGCGCCGCACTTCCCAGATACAAGCCGCCGCTGCTGCAAAAATCTGCGTAGCTCAATCCCACAGCCTTCTGATACTTTGCTTCATATTCCGTCTGATCCACAGGCTGGAAGAACACCCCCAGCTCCGTAGCATCATATACATCCGGATACTCCGCATGGTTTTCTCCGAGTCGGCTCTCGGCAAGTCCGGACAAATCCACATTCAATGTCACCATGTCAGAAACATAGCAATCCGTAAACATACCACTTTTCCGGATTTGGGCAAGCCCCTCTGCGGCGGTATACCGCTCCGCACTGACAGATGCTCTGACATCATATATACCTGCCATTTGCACGCGCAGGATATACTGAATCGTCCGGTTCAGCCCGTAGCAGGTCATAAACATGACCATGCCCATAGCAACGGAGAACATGGTGATCCGGTAACGCTTCTTGTTGCGCTTCTGGTTCAGTCGGGCAAAATACAGGGCAAAGCCAAACCGATGCCGGGTTCTGCATACTTTGTGCCGGATCTTTTTCTCCTTCTTGGGTTTGCCGAATTGAGCCGCCTGCATGGGATCCACCTTTGCCGCCCACATGGCAGAGGTGTACGCCGAGATCAGAATGGACCACAGGGCAATCAGCACGGTAAGCAGCATAACGGGCGCATACAGGTGAAACTGCACACAGGACAAGTATTCCACCGCTGTTTCAGAGCCAAGATTTTTCACGCTGGCACAGAAATGTTGCAGATCTCCGTACCCCAGCAGGCAGGCACCCCCCATGCCTAAAGGGATGGCTACAATAGCATACAGAATCCCCTCCAGCATGACCATAACGGCAATCTGCCACCGGGATGCACCCACTGTCCGCAAAATCGCAAACTGCCGCACCCGTTCCTGTGTGGACATTTCAAAGGCGTTGTCGATGACAAGGCGGATAAAGAAAAACAGGAAGATGCCCAGCAGGAATACCAGACCGAAAATTCCAGCAAATTTCGTCATAGCGTCATCCCCGCGCAGCTCCATGGTCAGCAGACCCTCGTTCTGGGTCAGTCGGTCTTCGGCACCTAGAATGCCTCCCAGTCCCACCTCTTTCATCAGTGAATCGAGGGTGGACGTATAATCCACTCCATCCCGGATCCGGCAGTAGGCAACCGCCGGCGTGGCGCTTTGCAGGGCGCTCAGCTGCGTGTCGGAAGTATGTATAACAGCATACTCCCCAAAGCCCACCACCCGATAGGTTGCCTCCACAGATGCACCAGTCTGCAACATTTCCTGGTCGTCTGTCATACTGCCGGAATAGGCAGTGGTTCCGTTCTGCACTGCAATGTGGATCGTATCCCCGATCTGGTACCCCTTGCCCTTGACCTGGGATCCCACTCCGATCATCTTCAGCCAGGAATCATACCGCCCCTCCCGCATGTCCAGGGGCAGGACGATCTCCCCTGCCTGTTCCGGCATACGGCCAATGGGAGAACTGGGAAAGATGCTCAGATCCTGACCGATCAATTGCATCAGATTTGCATCGTAATTGAGAAAGCCGGAGGAATAGCTGTTGACGGTTGTGCAGCTATAATCATCCAGCGTAATGCGCCAGCAATTCAAACGGGTACCAGGCTCTGCGTTATACAGCATATTATAGTTCATGGGCAACGTCTGGTCGTATGCAAAATTCCTCGGGCTGTAGGAATAGATCTCCCCATATTGTTCAATGACATCGTGATGCCGGAGAACATCAAAGCCCTCCGGCGTGATCTGTTTGCCATCCGGTGCGGATGCACTCACCTGAAAGTGGTAGCTGCCGTACACCACCCGGTAAAGATTCCGGACACTGTACAAGGCGGAGCTGCCGAATACACCGCAGATTCCCACCACAAACACCGCCAGCGTCAGGCATACCGCCGTCAGAAAGGTGCGCAGCTTTTGTTCCCGCAAAAACCGCCAGGACATTTTCAGTAAGTATTTCATACGCCCTCCTCTGCACCGTCCCACAGCCTGCCGTCCAGCATATGCAGCACCCGGTCAGCATGGGCTGCCACATGCCCATCATGGGTAATCAGCAGCAGGGTCTGGTTATACTTCCGCACAGAATTCTGCAAAAGGGTCACGATCTCCCGGCTGTTCCGGCTGTCCAGGTTTCCGGTCGGCTCATCTGCCAGCAGCAGCTTGGGCTTTGCAATCAAGGCTCTGCCAATGGCAACACGCTGCTGCTGACCGCCGGATAGCTGATGGGGATAATAATCCCGTCGATCCGTCAGCCCCAGAATTTCCAGCAGCTCGGACAAATAGTCCTGATCCACCTCCTGGTTATCCAGACTCATGGGCAGGGCAATATTCTCCGCCACATTCAGCACCGGGATCAGATTGTAGGATTGGAATATGAATCCCACATTCCGGCGCCGGTATGCGGAAAGCTGTGCATCCGACTGACCGGCAAGGCTTTGTCCCCCAATGATGATCTCACCGGAGGTGGGCGTATCCAGCGCCCCCAGCAGGTTCAGCAGAGTGGTTTTACCGCTTCCGCTTTCCCCCACCAACGCAACAAATTCTCCCGGCTCAATCTGCATGGTCACATCGTCCACCGCCCGGACAGTGGTTTCTCCCCGTCCGTACACCTTTACAAGATTTTTGGTTTCTACAACATATGTATGATCCATCAGAATCCCCTCCTTTCCTATAGTCTAGCACGCCAATCTTACGATAAAGTGACAAAAATCGAAATGGCAGAAAAAATGCCCGCATTTGCGGGCGCAGATTATACTTCTGAAACAGCTTTTCGGATAATGGTATGGGGCGGCACCTGGGTAGGACAGGCAAAGGACAGCTGCATCATGGCATGATTGGCTGTTTCAATGGAAGTTCCCTCTCCGTCCCGCAGATCCGTGATCTCCAATGCAAAGGGCTTTTGTCCGGGCGCCAGAATCTCTACCCGATCTCCGGCAAAGAACCGGTTCCGCTGGGTTGCATAGCACCGGTCATCCTCCCAGCGATCCACGCACGCTACCACGTCATAATTGCGGATGTAGCCGCCGGTTTCGTAATACTGACAGTCTTGGGGATGCCCAAAGAAGAAACCGGTGCAGTACTGCCGATGGCTGACCTTATAGACCTCCTCCAGCAGCCAGTCCGGTACCTGAAACCGGGCAGGATCCTGTAAATACAGATCCATCGCCTGCCGGTATGCGTTGGTGACAACGGACACATAGTAAGAAGACTTGGCTCTGCCCTCGATTTTCAGGCTGTCTACCCCAGCCTCCACCACCTTGTCCAGATAAGGCAGCATGCAAAGATCCTTTGCATTGAGAATGTAGGAGCCTTGTTCATCCTCAAATACCGGGAAGAACTGTCCCGGACGCTTTTCTTCCATCAGATGATAGCTCCAACGACAGGGCTGGGAGCATGCTCCCCGGTTGGCATCCCGGTTGGTCAGATAGCTGGACAACAGACACCGCCCGGAAAAGGACATGCACATAGCACCGTGTACAAAGGCTTCGATCTCCAGCTCCTTGGGGGTCTTTGCCCGGATCTCGGCGATCTCATCCAGAGACAGCTCCCGGGCAAGTACCACCCGGCTGGCACCCATCTGGTACAACTGATTGGCGGCTGCATAATTGACAATTCCGGTCTGGGTGGACATGTGAATGGGCATATCCGGCGCATACTGCCGCACCAGGGCAAGCAGACCCAGATCCGCCACAATCAACGCATCCACCTGGCATGCCACTGCCTGCTCCAGAAAGCCCTCAAACAAAGGAATCTCCTGATTTCTCGGCAAGGTATTACAGGTCAGATATACTCGCTTTCCTCGCTGATGGGCAAGCCGTGTTGCCTTCTCCAAAAGCTCCGGAGTAAACCTGGCAGAGGCCGCACGCATGCCAAACTGGGTGCCTCCCAGATAGACTGCATCCGCACCAAAATCCAGCGCAGCCTCAAACCGTTCCCAATCCCCCGCCGGTGCCAGGATCTCCGGTTGGGTCAGCTTATTCTGCATCATCGTCCTCATCCGGTCTCTCCTGTCCCGCCTCAGCGTCAAGATTATCGCTGGGCTTTGTGTGATTTCTGATGGCTTCCAGATTTGCCTCATGCTCCGCATCGGTCTTTGCGTAATAGATTTCGCCGGTTTCCGTATCCGCACAGAAGTAATAGAACGCACTGTCCGTCGGATCCAGTGCCGCTTCAATGGCGTCCCGACCCGGATTGCAAATGGCACCTGCGGGCAGACCGATACATTTATAAGTATCGTATGCCTCATAGATGGCATCATTGGCAACAGAAATGTTGGGCTTGATTACATCCTCCACATACTTGCTGGTAGGATCGGACTGGAGCCGCGGGAAGGTTTCCGCATCGTTCAGACGGTTCCAGAACACAGAGGAAACCAGCTTCATAGAAGAAACACTGGAAGCCTCCCGCTGGATCATGGATGCCAGGGTCATCAGCTCATCCAGAGAAATGTCCAGTTCCTCCATGCGCTCGGAATAGGTCATATCCAGATCCTCCAGCTTGCCCTCTGAAATGATCTCATTGGTACGCATAAAGATCTTCTGACATACAAGCTCCGGATCCATGCCCACATAGAACTCATAGGTATCCGGGAACAGATACCCTTCATGCTGATAGAATTTCAGATCACTGGATTTGGGCATCTTCTTGAAAATATCATAGTTGTAATCCGCAATGTTGAAGAAGTAAATGAATCGGCTGGCTTCGCAGACCTTGTTTTCCTCCAGAAGCTTTGCCGCATCCAGCATGGTAATGCCCTCCGGGAAGGTAACCCGGACAGTTTCCGCCTTCACCGGCTTGGTCAGGGTGGAGGTCAAGGTCTCATAGGACATGCTGGCGCTGACCACATGCTCCCCGGCAACATACTTGCCGTCCGAGCCGTTCAGCTTGGATACCAGTCGATACATTCTCGGGATCCGGATAATATCCTCCTCGTACAGCATCTGGGCAATCTGATCGGTGGTGGCATTTTCCGGCACATTGATGATCTTTTCCGTCGTATCCTTGTCCACTGCGTACATATCCTTGCCGATGGCAAGCAATCCTACGGAAAGTACCACAGAAATGGCGACTACGATCGTCGTCCACACCAGTACAAAGGGCAGGTTTGTCCGCCGCCGCTTTTTCCCCTGCGCATGCACCCTGCCATGTTTTGCGGAAGGGTGCGACTGTTTAGGGTGCTTCCTCTTTGCGCTGTTTGCAACAGGACGCTTCCGGGAATGCTCCTGTGCATGCTTTTCCTGCCCCGCTTCGGCATGCTCCTCCTGAACATGTTTCACAGACTGAAAGGACTGGGTCTTTTCCATATCAGATTCCGGTTCAGGCTCAGGATCCGAAACAGGCTCTGCCGGGCATTCCCCCGGCTCCTCCGGGACAGGTGGCTGATCCGGTTCCGCAGGAGTATGCTCCTCTGTTTCCCGCAGCAGTTCTTCCAACAATGCGTCTGTATCAGATTGATTCCGATGCTCCTCCATTACAAACCTCCAACGTCGTTTCTGTAAGTATCATTCCCAGCGGAATATCGTAAGCTTCTGTGGGCACTAAGTCTACCAGACCGGCAGTGTAGCAAAGCCCGATGGTCTGCACCAGGGGATGCCGGGCAAGGAACCGATCGTAATATCCGCCCCCGTATCCAAGCCGCATACCCCGGCGATCCACAGCCAATGCCGGTACAATGCAAAGGGGTCTGCTGCGCCCCATCCATTCTGCATCCGGGTTTGCAGCAGGCTCCAGGATGCCATAGTGGGACGCCCTCATTTCCTCAAAGGAGGATGCCTGATAAAAGTGCATTGCACGCTGTGCTACCTGACAGCAGGGAAAATAAACCCGCTTTCCAAGTTCCGATGCGACCCGAAGGATCTCCCGGGTGTCCACCTCGATTTCCGTTGCGGCATACAGCAGCAATTCCTCCGCCTGGAAAAACGCAGGTAATTCCGCCAGTTTTCGGGTGATCTGGGCATCCATCCGGGCTTTCTGTACCGGATTCAGCTGTCGCCGCATTTGCAGCATCCTCTGCCGCAGTTCTCGTTTTGCATCCATCATTCACACAGCATGGAGTCGTGCAGCTTTTTATAAGCCGCATCTCCGCACAGCAGCTGGGTCAGCTTCAGTCCGAACTGCAATGCCACACCGGCACCCCGGGCGGTAATGATCCTCCCGTCCACGCATACCGGTTCTCCGGTTACGTTGGCACCCTTCAGCTGCGCCTCAAAGCCTTCAAAGCATGTGGCATTCTTCCCCTCCAGCATGCCCAGATGCCCCAGAATAGAAGGAGCAGCACAGATGGCGGCGATCCATTTGTCATGGGCTGCACAATAGGCGATGGCTTTCTGTACCTGCTCCGAGTTTTCCAGATTCAGCGTACCCGGCATGCCTCCCGGCAGCACGATCATTTCCAGGCTGTCATCCAGTGTGATCTCCTGCTCTGTCAAATCCGGGATCACATGCATACCGTGTGAGCTGCGGATTGCCGCACCGCCCACTGCTACGGTCACAACCTGCTTGCCTGCACGGCGCAGACAATCGATAGGCGCCATAGCCTCCATTTCCTCAAAGCCGTTTGCAAGAAATACATAGATCATAATGATTTTCCTTCTTTCTGAAAGTCCGTCTGGACAAGCTGATATTTCTCCAGCAGCATCACCGGGTGATAGGAGAGCTTGGACTTACGCAGTCCCGGCAGCCCCATATCCTCCTCCCGGTTCACAAATGCAATTGCCGGATCCTCCACATGGTTGACAAAATAGTAATTGATCGCCGGGTACACCCCTTCGTAGGCAATGTCCCCCTTTTCAATGTGGACACACAGGGTGTTGCTGTTGATCCGCTCCCCTACTGTAAAGGCAACCAGCTTTCCATCCACCCGGAGCGTACCACCCATCAGACCAAGCGCACGGAAATGCATGAAAAAGGTGTGGATGGCAAGCTGCTCCACCTGCCCGGTATATTCAGCAATCCCGTTCTTTTGCAGGTAGCATTCGGCACTAAGCCGGATGCAGTCCTCATAATCCGCTTCTGTCAAAGGCGCATAGGTAAAGGGGTACGCCTGAAACTTCTTCAGATGGTTCCGCTTTTGGTGATATTTTCTGCCTGCCAGTGTGCGAAGATCCTCCAGCCGGTAAATATAATCGAAATCATCCCGGTCAGCCGTTACGGAAAAGCGTCCGGGAAACTGCTGCTGTACAAATGCGGCAGCCTGGGCGGATGCGCCGAACAGAATCAAGGGTCTGCCCCGCAGATTGGCATAGTCCATCAGCGTTCGCAACGCCGCCGCAAGATCCCCTTTACCAGCCGGGAACAAGAAGGAGATCCGCTCCGCTGTTTCCTGCTTGTTCAGATAAAAGCCGCCCCAGGAGCATACCTCACTGTTTCCAAGCCGCTGCCACGCCAGATTATTGGCAAAGCTGTAGCTGCCGCCCATATTGTCCGATGCCGCCAGCAGCGGATCGATCCATTTTTTATCCTCCAGTTGAATCGGATGAAACTGTAACATCTGTTTGTTCACAAACCACCTTCCAGACCCGGTCTCCGATTTCCCTCACTGTCAGAGGCTGTGCATCCCGGCTACAGGGGATCACCTGCCAGCCCTGCTGTTGCGCCGCATACAGTGCCGCATCCCGGCACCGCTCCATATATGCCACATCGGATTCGTGAATGTCCTTCTTTGTTTCGTCTCCCCCGTATCTGGCACACAGCAGCTTCTGTGCTGCCGACACCGGCATATCCAGAAACAGAACCAGATCCGGCCGGGGCAGCTCCAGCTTATCGTACTCGTACGCTGACAGCCATTCCAGATAGTCATCCCATTCCTGCCGGGGCAGCTTACTCATCTGATGAATGGCGTTGGAGGTCACATACCGGCTTGCGAGAATGGTTGTACCCTGCTGATAGGGCTGCTCCCAACAGCGCTTATAACTGGCGTACCGATCCACCGCATAAAAGCTGGATGCTGCATAAGCGTTTACATCTCCGGCATGGGGACTGATCTCTCCGTTTAAATACAGCTTGACCAACGCAGAGGAGGGGTGGTCATAATCCGGAAAGCTGATGGGCAGCACCGGAATCCCTGCCTGTTCCATGCGCTGGGAAAGCAATTGAAATTGTGTGGACTTTCCACAGCCGTCCAGACCGTCCAGCACGATCAATTTGCCCGGCTTATGCATGACGCAGTTCCTCCACCTGGCGGCGGACTTCCTCCGCTGCGCCGCAGCTCATTTTCCCCTCCGGACAAGCACCAGAGCAGCATGCAGGGCCTGCATTTGCAAACAGCACCGGAGCTGCTTCACAGCACAGCCGGAGCATTTCCATGGCAAGCGCCCGGATCTCCCACTGGGCACGGCGGCAGCAGCGAAGCCGGAAAAAGTGATACAGACTCCGGGCATTCATGGTCACCACCATCTTGGTTTCACAGGCATTGGGCAGCACGAACCGTGCGTCCTCAATGGCACGTTTTTCAGCCTTGGAGCGTGCCGCCTTTTCGTTCATACCAGCCTGTAAATGCGCCTGCATATACCGCTGCTCCAGCTGATCAGCCAGCTGATTGTATGCGGCAAACGCATGAGTCATAGCTTCCTCAAACACCGCCTGTGCTCCTGCATCCTCTGCAATGGCAGGAGGTGTAATGTACACAAAATTGGACTTTTTCACATACCGCTGACTCTGAACGGAAAAGGATGCGATCCGATGCCGGGTGATCTGTGCCAGAAGACTGCGGGATACTCCCTCAATAGCAAAAGTAAAGGAAGCATGCTCAATGGGAGACTCGTGTCCAATGTTGGTGAGCATCTCCATAAAGTGATTGGTTTTTTCCTGATCCAGACCCTCCAGCAGGTCTGCTGCACTGCTGTCCGAATAGCACAGCTTTGCAGCTGCGGCAATCATTCTTTCCGGTGTCGGCGTGTAGCCGATCAATGTAACTTGCATTTATCTGCCGCCCTTCTATTAATATACATACACTTATATTATACCCCGTCACAGGCGCATAGTCAATACAAACAAAGAAAAAAGCCGCATGCTTTTTGTAGGATTACATTATGATAGAAGTGAACCGTAGTCAATAGTATGGACAGATAAAAGCGAAAAGAATTAAGGCAGTAAAGATCCGGGTTTGTCAATGTGCAATGATGCTTGACAAATGCAGCAGAATGTAGTATCATTATAAGTAATAGACGCATAGAATTTGCGGCACAAACGCAGTGAAGGGAATCCGGTTCTGTGTCCGATGCAGCAGAGAACTGCCGGTTGGTGCAAGGCAGCGCAGCAGCAGAATCATCTCATCCCGGAGCGGAGCGCTGAAGCAGTGTTGAGTAGGCGTTTCCGGGCGCTCCCGTTACAGAGCAGAAAGCGGGCGGCAATGCCGTCAAAAAGAGTGGTACCGTGGAGCAGCGCTTCACCTCTTTTATCAGAGGCGGAGTGCTTTTTTATTTCCCCGGATCACGCCAAATGGAGGACATATGAAACACAGCAGCAAGTATACCCGCCAATTCTTCCCCGCACCGGAGGGGGAGTTCCAGTGGCTCAGAAAAACATATATTGATCATCCACCGGTGTGGTGCAGTGTGGATCTGCGGGACGGAAACCAGGCACTGGTCACCCCTATGAATCTAAAGGACAAGCTGACATTCTTTCAGATGCTGGTACAGGCTGGGTTCCGGGAGATTGAGATCGGCTTTCCGGCAGCCTCCGAAACAGAATATGCCTTTTGCCGGACGCTGATCGAGGAGCATCTGATTCCGGAGGATGTGACCATCCAGGTGCTGACCCAGTCCCGGGAGCACATCATTGCCAGAACTTTTGAAGCCATCCAAGGGGCACCCCATGCCATTGTGCATTTGTACAATTCCACCTCTGTTGCCCAGCGTACCCAGGTATTCCACAAGGATAAGCCGGAGATCATTGCTCTGGCAGTGGAGGGAGCAAAGCTTTGTAAGGAATACCGGGACAAATGCAGCGGCGATATCCGGTTGGAGTACTCTCCGGAGAGTTTTACCGGCACGGAAATGGACTTTGCTCTGGAGATCTGCAATGCGGTGTTGGATGTGTGGCAGCAGGATTGCAACCAGCCGGTTATTATCAATCTGCCGGATACGGTGTCCTGTGCGATGCCCCATGTATATGCCAATCAGGTGGCGTATCTGTCCAGGCATCTCCACAACCGGGAGCGGGTGATCTTGTCGGTGCATCCCCACAACGACCGGGGCTGTGCAGTGGCAGAAAGCGAGCTTGCTCTGCTGGCTGGCGCAGACCGGGTGGAGGGTACTCTGTTTGGGAACGGAGAGCGTACCGGCAATGCGGATATCGTGACCATTGCTCTGAATATGTACGCCCAGGGAGTGGATCCGGGACTGGATTTTCATGATCTGCCGGAAATGACCCGGATCTATGAGCATGCCACTGGTATGCACATCAACGAGCGGCAGCCCTACAGCGGCTCCCTGGTGTTTGCGGCGTTCAGCGGCTCCCACCAGGATGCCATTGCTAAGGGGATGAAATGGCGGGAGAGTCATCCGGACAACACCTGGAATGTGCCCTATCTGCCTATTGACCCCCTGGATATCGGCAGAACCTACGACGGAGACGTGATCCGCATCAACAGTCAGTCCGGCAAAGGAGGCATTGGCTACCTGCTGGAGCATTACTATGGCATCAAGCTGCCGGATGGTATGCGTGAGGGCTTTGGCTATCATGTCAAGAGTATTTCTGATCGTGCCCACAAGGAACTGTTGCCGGAGGAGGTTTACCAGATCTTCCAGGATACCTATGTGAATCTGTCCAGTCCCATTGCACTGCCTGCCATTCATTACGCCCAGAAGGATGGCATTGACGCCATTGTGACCATCCAGTCCGGTACAGGCATAGAAACCGTCGCTGCCAGCGGCAACGGTCGTCTGGATGCGGTGAGCAATGCGGTCAAGAATGCGCTGAATCTGGATTATACTCTGAAAAGCTACACAGAGCATGCGCTGGAGGTCAGCTCTAAATCCAAGGCGGTGTCCTATGTATCCTTGCAGGACAGAAAGGGACAGCTGTTCTGGGGCGTGGGGATTCACACGGATATTATCGTTTCTTCCACCAATGCACTGCTTAGTGCTGTGAACCGGATGATTCTGAAAACTGTGTGATAATGCAAAATACACTTGACAAAGCCATTCACACATGTGTATAATAAAGAGAGAAATTTTTTAAAGGAGCGGGACAATGAAAAGCTATCGTAAAAAGGTTCTTGCACTGGCTCTGGTTGGTGCTATGACATTTGCATTTGTCGGCTGTAACAAATCCGGCGGGAAGACAGAAAGTCTGACGGAATCGGAACTGAGTGCCATTCTGCAGCCAGGTTTGCAGATCACTCTGATCGACGATTCCCAGGGTTCTTCCACCGGAACCACCGCTGCACCCAGCGGCAACACAGACACCACAGTAACCACAGTGACCGATGCCAACGGCAATGTGTTTGCTGTTACCACGGATGCCAATGGCAATGTGGCAACAGTTCCCTATGTGCCGCCGGCTACAACTGCTGCACAGACTAATCCGGGTAATCCGGCGCAGAGTGATCCGAATCCGGCAGCGACCACTACACAGAGCGGTTCTTCCACCAATACACCCAAGCTGGAGACCAGACAGGCATTGTGGATGGATCTGACCAAGCAGGGGGATTTCACCTTCAACGGTCAGTTCCTGACCTTCCGGTTCAAGATCAAGGAAGGTGCCCAGGCAGGCAATTATCCCATCAGCATCACCCACACCGACTTCTGTACCTATGATGCAGTGACCATTAAGGATATCAAAACTGCCAAGGGATATGTTGGTGTAAACGCTGGCGCACAGAAGGATCAGGCTCCGGACACAAGTTCTTTCCTGATTACCTGCAATTCCGTGGAAGGCAAACCCGGTGATACAGTGGATGTGACCTTCAGCATCAGCAACAATTCCGGCTTTGCCGCATTCGACTTCCAGTTCCAGTACGATGCTTCCGTGCTTGAATATGTGGATGGCGGTGCAGCAAAGGAATTCGCAACTTCTGCAAATATCGGTATGTATCCGTGATCTGATACAAACAAAAGCCACTTTTGACCATTGCGTCAAGAGTGGCTTTGCTTTTTCAGGAGGAATCTGCAATGAAAACCAGAAGCATTTTAGTTGTAAACGATGATGGCATACAGGCGGAGGGCATTCTCCGGCTAGCACAGGCTGCAAGGCCCTATGGAGAGGTGTGGGTAGTGGCACCGGACAGTCAGCGCAGCGGCATGTCCCACAGCATTCACTATCTGAATTCGGTTGAGGTTTGGCGGCAGGATGCTTTTCCAGCTGATGTACGGGCTTTTGCGTGCAGCGGCACTCCGGTGGACTGTGTCCGGGTGGGCATCAAGCTGATGGGCAGGAAGCCGGATGTGGTGCTTTCCGGCATCAACAACGGGTACAACATTGCGTCAGACATTCAGTATTCCGCTACCGTGGGCGCAGCGCTGGAGGCTGCATTCTGGGGCATTCACGCCATTGCCCTTTCGCAGGATTCCCCGCAGTGTCCTGTAACGGACAAGTATCTGCCGCAGCTGCTGGAGGAGTACATAGACAAGAAGCTGACGGATTCTCAAATCTGGAACATTAACTTTCCCGGCTGTCCTCTGGAGGCATGCAGGGGCGTTATGCATGGATGCACTGTTTCAAAGGATTCGTTTTATGCGGATGACTACAGCGCAGAGGAACTGGATCCGGATCATATGCGGTTCCGGGTGATTCCCGGGCGCAATTGGCAGGGCAGTGAGGGTACGGATCTGTTTGCCATCTGTCATCAGTACGTATCCGTTGGCATTGTAAACAATGTGGGATAAAAAGACCCCTGGGCATGCAAAGCACACCCAGGGAATTTTTATACTTCCTTGGTCATCTGCACATAGGGCAGCTTTTGATAGCCCTGCTTGCTGTACAGATGGATTGCATGTTGGTTTTCATCCTCCGCTTCCAGTCGGAATCGAACCGCCCTGCCCCGGTACTGCTCCTCCAGATGCTCCAGAAATGCTTTCCCGATGCCACGTCCCTGGAAGGCAGGCTTGATGTAGATATCCTCCACCCAAATGCAAAGCCCGCCGTATTCCGTGGAATAGCTTTTTGCCGTCATGGCATAGCCGGCGATCTGCCCGTCTTCCTCAAAGATATAGCCTTCAATAAACGGGCACTCCCCTACGCAGTCTGCAATATCCTGAAGCAGGATGGTGTTCGGTGCCTTATGCAGCACAGCCGGTGAATCGTAAAACACACGCATCATGCAAAGCACCTGATCCGTATCCTGTACCGCCATTGCTCGAATATTCATGTTGCCCTCCAAAAAGCGCCCAGATATTTCCTCCGGGCGTGGTATTATGCACTTTCAAATTTTTTCAGGAAAGCCTGGGTACGCTCGTTGCTGGGATTATCGATCACATCCTCCGGCTTGCCTTCTTCTACGATGATTCCATCTGCCATGAAGATGACCCGATCCGCCACACTCCTGGCAAATTCAATCTCATGGGTCACGATCACCATGGTCATATTTTCCGCCGCCAGGTTCCGGATCACACGGAGGATTTCCATGGTCAGCTCCGGATCCAGCGCACTGGTAGGCTCGTCAAAGAACAAGATATTGGAATTCATGGCAAGCGCACGGGCAATGGATACCCGCTGCTGCTGTCCGCCGGACAACTGGCAGGGGTAATAGTCCCCCTTATCCGACAGCCCCATTTTCTCCAGCAAGGCCTTCCCCCGCTCCAGAGCCTCCGGCTTTTTCATATGCTGCACCACCATCAGCGGATTGATGATATTTTCCATGACGCTGTAGTGGGGAAACAGATTGAAGTTCTGGAACACCAGTCCGAACTGGGCATACAGCTTGTGCCGCTCTTTCCGGGATACATAAACGGATTTTCCGTTTTCGTCCTTGGCTGCGAACCGGGAGCCATAGCATAGGGAACCGCCGTCCAGTTCCTCCAGCATGGTTGCACAACGCAGGAAGGTGGACTTTCCGGAACCGGAGGGTCCCAGAATGGCAACTACCTCCCCTTGTTCTACGGACACACTGATATCCTTGAGCACTTCCAGATCACCGAAGGATTTTCTGGCATGCTTGATTTCAAAAACGCTCATGATAACATCCTTTCGGTCAGCGGTAATAACTCAGCTTCTGTTCCACTTTGCGCATGATTCCTGCCACCAGCAGGTTGAATACATAGTAGAACACGCCGGCTGCAGCAAATGCAGTCATGGTCTTGTCTGCTGCGGCAATGGCCTTTGCAGTGGTGAACATTTCCGGCACAGCCAAGGCAAAGGACAGGGATGTATCCTTGATGAGTGTAATGATCTCATTGGTCAGAGCGGGGATGATCCGCTTGATAACCTGGGGCATGATGATCCTGCCAAAGCACTGGGCACGGCTGTAGCCAAGTACCTTTGCTGCTTCATACTGTCCCACCGGAATGGACTGGATGCCGCCACGGTAGATTTCCGCAAAATAAGCCGCATAGTTCAGCACAAAGCCGATGATGACTGCAATAAACCGATATTCGTTGGTGATCCGGATGCCGAAAATAAAATAAGGTCCGTAGTACACCACCAGCAACTGAAGCATCAGTGGCGTACCCCGCATCACAGAGATGTAAAACTGGGTCAAAAACCGGAGTACCCGGAACTTTGCCATTCTGCTGAAAGAGATCAGCAGTCCCAGAGGCAGTGCCAGCAGCAGGGTCAACAGAAAGATCTCTGATGAGGTGACCATGCCGGACAGCAGCTCCAGCAAAATTTTTTGTAATGACATGATGTTACCCTGTTAGTTGGAATCAGATGCAGATGTATTGACGTTCTTTGCTGCTGCCAATGTGCAGACATCATAGCCGAACCACTTTTCGGAGATCTTCTTAAAGGTGCCGTCCGCAGCCATTTCGTCCAGTGCCTTCTGCACCTTATCCCGCATTTCAGTATTGCCCTTGTAGAAGCCAACAGCATACTGCTCCTTGACAATGGGTTCGTCCAGAATGATAAACTTGGATTCCTTGCCTTCAATCTGGTACTTTGCCACACCGATATCCATTGCAACAGCGTCAACGGCACCTGCCTCCAGATCCATGAAAGCGGTGTTGTACTGGGCGCAGGTCAACAGTTCCTTGAAGCTTGCCTTCAGATCCTTGAAATCGTCGCCGTTCAATGCGTTCAGCGCTGCGGAATCGGTCTGTGCGGTCACGATCTTGCCTGCCAGATCAGCCTTGGTCTTGATGCCGGAATCACTCTTTACAACAAATACCTGGGAATTATCCATATAGGATTCTGTCCATGTGTAGTCATTTTCTCTGCCGTTCATGGTGAAACCGTTCCAGATGCAGCTAATGGATCCAGAGGAAAGCTCCAGTTCCTTGGAGTCCCAGTCAATGGGCTGCAGCTTGATTTCCATGTCCATACGCTTTGCAGCTTCCTTGGCAAGCTCCAGATCAAAGCCGGTGAACTCGCCGTTTTCGTCCACATAGCCAAAGGGCGGGAAATCCTGGTCGAAGCCAACGGTGAAGGTAGCCTTCTGGTTGGATGCAGCCTTGTCATCGCCGCAGGCAGTCAGACCGGCGCATGCCAGCACGCCGGCGGTCAGAATTGCAAAAATAGACTTGAGTTTCATGTGATCTTCTCCTTATCTGATACGAATAAAATGCCATACTTGTTATTTTATCATAGTACTATAATAAAGTCAATCTTTCCGGCACACTAAGTGAGAAGATTGAGCATTTTCATGGATTCCACTTATGGCAGGCACCCTGTTCTTGTTGGTATTTGACAAGAAGATCGACAACTTTTCGGTTGGTTCGACAAATTCCAGCCATTTCACCTTGACATGCTTTTTTCGACGTGCTACAATAAAATAGTTTGATAATAAATCGGATAAAATGAAGTATGGGAGAGATTTTTTTGAGTGATTCAAGCAGAGGGACCTGGGCGTCCCGATCCACATTCATCCTTGCCGCAATCGGATCTGCGGTAGGTCTTGGAAATGCATGGCGCTTTCCAGGTCTGTGCGCAAAGCATGGCGGCGGTGCGTTCATGCTGGTGTATCTGGCGGCAATGCTGGTGATCGGCATTCCCCTTCTGACCATGGAGATCGCCATCGGCAGAAAGGTACGAGGCGGCGCACCCAAGGCGATGCACAGCATCAAGAAAAAATTTGAGCCAATCGGCTGGGCTGCAACCGCAAATGCATTCGTGATCGAAATTTACTACGCCGTGGTATTTGGCTGGGTTATTTTGATGACCGTATGTTCTTACAAGTTCGCAAATCTCACCGGGGATTCCACGGCTGCTTCCGGTGTGTGGGCTGACCTATTGAAAACCACCTGGGATACCTCCGGTTATGGTACCATCTCCTGGCCGGTGCTGATTTGCCTGCTGGTGGCATGGATCGTGATTTATTTGTGCATCCGGGATGGCGCCAACAGCGTAGGCAAGGTGGTCAAGTACACCGTGTTTCTGCCGGTAGCCTGCCTGTTGATCATGGCGATCAAGGGTATGACCATGCCTGGGGCTATGGAGGGTCTGAAGGTGATGTTCGTGCCGAATCTGGCTGAACTTGCCAGTGCGGACCTGTGGATCGATGCGGTCGGTCAGGTGTTCTACTCTCTGTCCATTATGATGGCGATTATGTTTGCCTACGGCTCCTTCCTGCAGGATGATGCGAATGTGGCAGTGGACGGTGTGATCATTGCGTTTGCCGATCTTTCCATCAGCGTGCTGTCCGGTATCGTGCTGTTTACCACCATGTATGGCACTGGCATGACTATAGACGACATGTCCGCATCCGGTATTGCCACTGCATTTTTGATTTATCCCTCCGCCATTGTGCATCTGACTGGCTCCGGTGTGGTCAATGCGATTTTTGCGGCAGTGTTCTACTTCTGCTTGTGCACCTTGGCGATCGATTCTGCATTCTCCATTGTGGAGGGCGTTTCTACTGCAATTTCCGATAAGTTCCACATTGCAAAGCGTAAGACAACCGCCTGGGTCTGCATCATTTCCGCAGCATTTTCCCTGTTCTTTGTGACCGGTGCAGGCGTGGCTTGGTTGGATATCGTGGACAACTGGTGCAACAGCTATAACCTGATTCTGGTAGGTTTTCTGGAGGCAATCGCCATTGGCTGGTGCTTCAAGCTGCGTAAGGTGCTGGATGAGATCAACCGAAACACCAAGCGGTTCAAGATGCCTGCGTGGTGGTTCTGCACCTCTATCAAGTTTTGTGCGCCCATTCTGTTGGGAGGGTTCTTCCTGTGGAATGTAATCACCCTGTTCACCAAGAACAATGGTATCTACGGCGGCTATTCTCTGGCATCCAACATCATCGGCGGTTGGGCGATTACCATTCTGGTATTCCTCAGCGGCTTCATTGTAAAAATCATTGAGAAAAAGATGCATCTGAAGGAAGAGGAGCAAACAAAGATCTGGGAAGAGTAAGATCCCAAAATAAAACCGGCATGCATATGCAGCATGCCGGTTTTTCTGTATAAAAACAGCCGATGCAAAAGCATCGGCTGGTT
>NZ_FR894823.1:0-858 GCF_000434255.1 Ruminococcus sp. CAG:379
GTGTGGATACCCGTCATTCACACCTGGCTGGATCGTCCACATACCATCCGGATAGGGCGAAGTCAGCCCCGGATTTCCATACCGGGTGTTTGCATTGTGGGGATACCCATCATTCACGTTCAGCTCTAACGTCCACGCCATAGATCACACCTCCGTGACCGGGAACCCGACGCTGTTCAGATATGCCGCATCCTTGCCCTGTGCAGCAGTTACATACTGGATGTTGCTCCCGCTGTTGCAGGTGATGCCGCTGCCGATCAGATCCTTCACGATGCAGGATGTGGCGGTGGCTTTCACCGGATACAGCCCGATGGTATACTCGGATGTATTCGTGAACTCCACGGCGATGAAGCTGTTTTTCATGGGCTTGTTCCCGTCCGTGATGTACAACAGTCCGTTATTGCCGGTGCCGCTGAGTGCCAGGCTTCCCCGCATCAGGCAATCCTCCAGACCGCTGTAGCTGAACAGATTTACTCGTCTGCCGCTCTCCACAGTGAACGGCATATCCAGCATGAAATTACAGTCGGTGAAATCACACCGGGTGGCGATGCCGTAGGGGATGCCGCTGCCCTGTGCCTGCATGGCAAAGGTGCAGGATTTGCAGGTCATGCTATGGGTACTGCTGCCTGCCACCAGCAGGTATGCCTCTGCTGCGAAATATTTCACGCCGGTGAAGCTGCATCCGGTCAGCGTGGTGTTCGCCATGCTCAGCAGGGACTTTGCCCCGTTATTGCACACCAGATTGTCAAAATGCAGGTCGCTGACCTGGGTGACGGCAGTGGTGGTGGATACCAGGAAATGATCCGATGGGGAGGAGAAATACAGATTCCGGATCCGCCAGCCGTTCCCAGCCAGGCT
>NZ_FR894824.1:0-760 GCF_000434255.1 Ruminococcus sp. CAG:379
GGCTCTGGCTGGTCTGACCATTGCCGGTGCAGCTGCATTCGTGACCAAGAAGAGAAAGTAAGAGAGAACCGCATAAACAGGGAGTGTTTTTGATATGAAGAAGCTTGTAACCACAGTGATGTCCTGTGCTGTTGCATTTGCAGCATGCGCAGGCATGAGCGTGTCCGCCGAGAAGGCTGATACCTACAGCGCATGGCTGGTAGGCACCATCGGCGGCAACCAGATCTGGGAAAAGGCTGATGCACAGGTGACTTCCATCACCGGCAACGGCTCTTATACCGTAAACTGGAAGTTGGATCAGGGTTCCGACAGTGTATCCTGCCTGATTCTGAAGACAGATATCAACCTGTATGATTACGCACCGGAGGATGTGACTGCTGAAAAGCTGCTGGACGAATCCTCTGCAAAGATCGTGATCGATTCCGTGTCCGTTGACGGTGCACCCATCTCCTACAAGATGAGCGATGGGGCTTTCACCGTTGACGATGATGGTTCCACCATCCGTGTCAACCTGATGAACGAGTGGGGACAGAAGGTAAACATTTACGATGTACCGGCAAAAACCAACATTGCTGAGTCCATTTCCGTTTCCTTCACCGTTTCCGGTCTGGATCAGGACGCTGACAAGGATGATTCCAAGGGTGACGACACCAAGCAGGATGATACCAAGCAGGATAACACCAAGACTGACAATACCAAGAAGGATAACACCAAGACTGACAACACCAAGAAGGACGACACCAAGAAGGATGCCGCAAAG
>NZ_FR894825.1:0-1725 GCF_000434255.1 Ruminococcus sp. CAG:379
GAGAGTACGGTTGTCGCTCGCACATCGGTAAACCTGTACTGTGTAGGCGTCGCATCCAGAGCATAAAAGAACGTACAAAAGCAATCGGCTGCAAACATGCATGTGCCGCAAAAAAATTTATGCAATTCAAACAAAAACCATAAAACCGCTACACATTTTTCATATTATCCGGGTATAATAAAAAGATAAGTGACTTCTGCCGGGCAGGATACCCAGCGTTTCATACAAAGGTGATAGCACACAAATTTTGTACGGCATTGCCGAAAAAAGGAGCATTTCCATGTTCGACCTACTGCACAAGAAAATCCAACTATCCTCCTTCCAGCTCATCATTCTGGGCTTCGCAGGAGTGATTCTGCTGGGCGCCTGCGTGCTGATGCTGCCCATTTCCTCCCAGCTTCGCCAGTTCACTCCCTTCAGCGAGGCGTTGTTTACCGCCACCTCCGCTGTATGCGTAACCGGACTGATCGTCCAGGGCACCGGCTGTTACTGGTCCGCCTTTGGCCAGGGGGTGATCCTGAGTTTGATTCAGATCGGCGGTCTTGGGGTGGTGACCATTGCGGTGTCCTTCTCTTTGCTGTCCGGCAGGCGGATCTCTCTGATGCAGCGGAGCACCATGCAGGAGGCGATCGCCGCCCCCAAGGTGGGAGGCATCGTCCGGCTTACCGGCTTCATCCTCCGGGGCACGTTTCTGATCGAGCTGCTGGGGGCGTTGGCGCTGCTGCCGGTGTTCTGCCGGGATCATGGGGCACGGGGCATCTGGATGGCGGTGTTCCACTCGGTGTCCGCCTTCTGCAATGCGGGCTTCGATATTCTGGGCACCGACCAGAACCCCTTCCCCTCTCTGACGGAATATGCGGCAAATCCGGCAGTGAATATCATTATCATGCTGCTGATCCTCATCGGGGGCATCGGGTTCCTCACCTGGGAGGACATTGTGGTGAACAAGTGGCGGCTGCGCCGGTACCGGATGCAGAGCAAGGTGATCCTGCTGATGACGGTGCTGCTGATGGCGATCCCGGCGGTGTTTTTCTACACGGATCTGACGGAGCTGCCCACGGGACAGCGGATCCTTGCCGCATGCTTTCAGGCTGTGACGCCCCGAACCGCCGGGTTCAACACGGTGGATCTGTTGTCCTTGGGGGGTGCGTCCAATGCGGTGACGATGGTGCTGATGCTCATCGGCGGTGCGCCCGGGTCTACCGCCGGGGGTATGAAGGTCACCACGGTGGCGGTGCTGTTCGCCAATGCATTTGCCACATTCAGGAAGCGAGAGGACGCACAAATGTTCGGCAGACGCATTGAACCGGGGGCGATCCGCAGTGCTGCAACCATTCTGATGCTGTACATGAGCCTGTTTTTCGGGGGCGCCGTGATTATCAGCCTTTGTGAGCAGCTGCCCCTGTCCCTGTGTCTGTACGAAACCGCATCCGCCGTGGGCACGGTGGGACTGACCCTGGGGATCACGCCGGGGCTGGGGTTGGTGTCCAAAATCGTGCTGATCCTGCTGATGTACATGGGCAGAGTGGGGAGTCTGACGCTGATTTATGCGGCGGTGTCCGGGAAGCATCTGAGTCCGGCGAAGCTGCCGCAGGAGAAGATTGCCGTAGGGTGAGGAGCAGGGCGCAAGCCCTGTTTTTCTTTTTGTGTGACTGTTGATTTTTATGCGGTTTATATTTGTGACCACTTGCTTGTGACTTGTTTTTGATGCTCTGCGTGCTGTTT
>NZ_FR894826.1:0-16541 GCF_000434255.1 Ruminococcus sp. CAG:379
TTTGTGGCGTTCCCGAGGTGATTCGAACACCCGACCTACCGCTTAGGAGGCGGTCGCTCTATCCAGCTGAGCTACGGAAACGTATGTAAATTGTGAGTCTTGCAGGATCCGAACGAACTCCGTGCGGTCGCTCATCCTAGGGAATAGCAACAGGAAAAAAGGCGACCGAAGCCGCCTTTTTAGCTTGGAAATCAAGATCCGCTGCCCCAGTATGGCTCTACAAAATCGGAAAGAATCGTTGCCCGGTTCAGACCGGAAATGGTGTTGTCGGATTTATCATCGGTGGGGTTGGGGTATGCGCCCAGATACCGGTCAGAATCCGTGCGGGCGCAAATCGCAGAACGCACGATGTAATTGTCCACGTAAACCACCCAGCAGGTTTCTCTGCTGTCACTGAATGTGTTGGCGATCCGGCGCACAAAATTCGTGTATGCTGCCTGCCGGTCTGCGGCGGAGATCAACTCCACGGAAGGATCCGACGGATCCGACACAGCACCTATGGATCCAATTGCTGTGTCATTGACGCTGACGACCTGTCCCCGATCCGCACGGATCACAACCACACCGTCGCCGGTGGAGTTGAAGGAATGATCGCTGATGGAGCGCTCCCGAAACTGGAACTCCTGGGCGGCAGTCTGTGCCGCATTGAACAGAACCCTCGCATTGGAGTTGGTGGTTTTGATGCGGGAACGGGTATAATAAGCGTTCATAGACGGTATCAGAACCGCACTGAGCACACCGATAATGCCGATTACGACCATCAATTCGATCAGAGTAAAGCCCTTGACCTTGTGCTGTTTCATGGAATTGATCCCTCCAGTTCATGCAGCAATGCTGCCATTTATCCACTTACATTGTACCATTTCATACACGGAAAGTCAATAGAAATTTCACAAAAAAACGGGGGGCAGAGAGCCAAAGATTCCGCCGGATTCTTGGCGATTTTGACAAAAAGCATACGGGGGAAGCAAGGTGCATCGTTCAGAGCGTACAGAACGTATGTTCGTATTGCGGTGTATAGCCGGAACATACGTTCGGAACAAATGTTCGCTTTGGATTCAGAACGTATGTTCTTTATGCCCGAACATATGTTTCTGTTTCAGGCTGTCCGGTTTCCGAACAAATGTTCGGTGTTGTATCGAACAAACATTCTTTATATGCAAGAACATACGTTCGTTACCTGCGAGAACGTACGTTCGTCACCTGCAAGAACAAACGTTCTCTTGCGAACATATGTTCGTTTATAAAAGAACGTTTGTTCGCCGGCGGGCAAACGAAAAGCCCCTCCCGAAGGAGGGGCGATGTTTCGTCAAGCCAATTACAAGTTATGTATTAGCCGCCAGCCGCTGCCAGATCCGGCTGAGTCTTGCACTGCGTGGAAACATTAGTAGCACCTGCTGCCGGCGCATCCACAGTAGTAGGTCTCGGATAAGAACCATAGTAAGCACCATTCTGAATTACAACAGCTGTGCAGGTGCCGTTTGCAATACGAGCAGAATAGCTGGTCAGCTTGGTGTAGTCAGCGAAGTAGTTTGTAACCTTGGTCTGGAGATCACCGGTCAAAGCTGTGGTATCACCGTTAAAGCTGGCGGTGTCCACGCCCTCGGAGTCCAGATCTACCAGTGCAGAGTTGATTGCATTGTAGAAGGACTTTGCGTTTGCGTTTGCGGAAGAGCAGCGGGACTTGGTTACATAGCCCAGCATGGTGGGAACCAGGATTGCTGCCAGTACGCCGATGATTGCAATTACGACGATCAATTCGATCAGTGTAAAGCCTTTTGCCTTTGTTGTTTTCATAAGAAAAACCTCCTCAATAAGATCAATTTTTGAACCGCTCTTAACGGCCCCTCGTTGCAGAGTGCAGAGTATGCAGCCGACGTCTTTGCTGTACCCCTTTTCTCTATGGTCTTAGTATATCATGTTTCAAAAAGGATGTCAATAGATTTCAGTATTTTAGACGAAGTGTTAATAAAGTTTGACACAATCGGCTTTTGGATGCTTTTTTTAAGTACCATTTTTGCCGTTTTGCACAATGCTCTAAGCGAATTTGCACAAATTGCGCACTATTTCTGCCGAATTTTGCCGTTGACAGTCCGTAAAATATGAACTCGGTGTTACATTGCGTTAAAATAGCGATAGAACTCTGCCTTATCCTGACAACGCTCCAGTGCGTCCGCCTCGTAGACGATGCCCTGCTTTGCCATGCGTGCCAGCTCCTGGTCCAGACACATCATGCCGTTCTGCTTACCGGTCTGGATGGCAGACTGGATCAGATGCACCTTATTGTCACGGATCATAGCGGCGCAGGCGTCGGTTACGTTCAGGATCTCCATGGCGGCGATTCTGCCGCTGCCGTCCCTCTTGGGCAGCAGGGTCTGGGAGATAACGCCCACCAGGGTGTTTGCAAGCTGGGTACGGATCTGTACCTGCTGATGCTCCGGGTACACGTCGATGATACGGTTGATGGTATCCGGCGCAGAGGTAGTATGCAGGGTGGAGAGCACAAGGTGACCGGTTTCGGCGGCGGTTACGGCAGCGGAAACGGTTTCAAAGTCACGCATTTCTCCCACGAGGATTACGTCCGGGTCCTCACGGAGGGCGGCACGGAGGGCGCTTGCGAAGTCGGGCACGTCCATGCCCACCTCTCTCTGGTTCACCATGCAGCGCTTATGCTCGTGTACATACTCGATGGGGTCCTCGATGGTGATAACATGGGCGCTGCGGCTCACGTTGATGTAGTCGATCATACCTGCCAGGGTGGTGGACTTACCGGAACCGGTAGGGCCGGTTACCAGCACAAGCCCTCTGGGGCGCATTGCAAACTCGCCCAGGATCGGGGGCAGGAACAGATCCTCCAGGGTGGGGATGTCGTTGCGCAGCAGACGGATGGCGATGGCGGTAAAGCCACGCTGGAAGAACACGTTGACACGGTGCCGGTATCCGCTTCTTGTGGTAAAGGAAAAGTCTGTGTCCTTATGCTGTGCGATGCTCCGGCGCTGCTGCTCGTTGGTCATCTGCTCCACGATTTCCAGAATACCTTCTTCGTTCATCTCCTCGTAGCCGCTCATTTTCCGCAGCTGACCATTCAGACGAACGACAGGGTTAATGCCGTTGGTGAAATGCAAGTCGGAGCAGCCCAGCACACGCACTTCGTCCAAGATTTTGTTGATGAGAATTGCCATAGTGTTGTCCTCCTGTCTTTATACTGCATAGGTTACACGAACCAGCTCGTCGATGGACGTTACGCCCTGCTGTACAAGCTCGGATACGTTCTCACGCAGCAACTTTGTACCGTTCTTCTTTGCGCAGATTTCCAGTTCCTCCTTGCTGGCATTGTCCGCAATGAGGGTGGAAATGCCGGCAGAGCAGTGGATGATCTCGTGAATTGCGGTTCTGCCCTTGTAGCCGGTATTGTTGCATTCCGGGCAGCCCCGAGCTTCGTAGATGGGCACGGAATGATCCAGCTTCATCAGCTTGTTCTCATCCGGCGTGGACATCCGGGCGGTCTTGCACTTGGGGCACAGCACCTTAACCAGACGCTGTGCGATAACGCCGATCAGAGAGGACGCTACCATGTAGGGCGGAATTCCCATATCTACCAGACGGACGATGGTGGACGCTGCGTCGTTGGTATGCAGGGTGGAAAGCACCAAGTGACCTGTGATAGCGGCACGGATACCGATTTCTGCGGTTTCCGAGTCACGCATCTCACCGATCATAACGATATCCGGGTCCTGACGGAGGATGGAACGGAGGGCAGCGGCAAAGGTCATGCCCGCCTTGGTGTTTACCTGAACCTGGTTGATGCCGTCGATCTGCTTCTCGACCGGGTCCTCAACGGTGATGACGTTTACGTTGGGCTTTGCAAGCTCACCCAGGGCGGCATACAGGGTAGTGGTCTTACCGGAACCGGTAGGCCCTGTTACCAGCATAACCCCGTGGGGACACTTGATCATGCTCTCGAACATGCGGTAGTTGTAGTCGGACATACCCAGATCGGTAATCTTCCGCAGGGCAATCTGACCGGTGGAAAGAATACGGATAACGATCTTCTCGCCGTTTACGGTCGGCAGGGAAGATACACGGACGTCCAGGGTGGTGCCGTCTACGACCTGTGTGAAACGACCGTCCTGGGGCACACGCTTCTCGGCAATGTTCATGCCGGATATCAGCTTCAGACGGGTGGTCAGGGAGTTATGTACCTGATTTGCAACGTTCATCAGCTCTACCAGATCTCCGTTGACCCGGATCCGGATCCGGGTGTAGGTCTTGAAGGGCTCGATATGGATATCCGTTGCATCCGCACGGAAGGAGTTTTCTACGATGGTGGTAGCCAGCTTTACGATGGGGGCGCTGTCTACACGATCCTTGGAGCCGTCATCGTCCTCATCCTCTACTGGATTCAGAGCGCTTACGCCCTCCAGCACGCTGTCCACGTTCTGCATGGAGTAGTGCTTACCGATCATTTTCTTGATGGCAGTCTTGGTTGCCAGCACCGGAACTGTATCCATACCGGTGGAAACCTTGATATCCTCCAGAATGTTGAAGTTGATGGGATCGTCCGTGGCAACGGTCAGACGGCGACCCTGAATGTTGATGGCGATGACCGTATGCTTCAGCGCCAGCGCCTCCGGCACCTTCCGAACGGCTTCTTCGTCGATGTCCACGGTGGACAGATCCACATACGCCACCTTCAGCTTGCCGGCAAGTGCCTGTGTAAACTTTGTTTCAGAAAGGAAGCCCAGTTCCACGATCACGTCGCCGAACCGCTTGGTGCCCTGCGCTTCTCTCTGTGCCTCCAGTACCTTCTCAAGCTGTTCCTGTGTAATCAGTCCCTGCTCAACCAGGTAATCGCCGATACGGATATTTCTCATTACCCAAACCTCCAATATATATTTGTTTTCTCGGGCAGTGCCGTTCTTGCGGCACACCCTTGTATTTACTCTGAATTTATGCTAGAATAACAGTAATGTGTCCGGAGGGACATCATCATCATCAAGGAGGAATCATCATGTTACCCATACTCTCCCGCACCATTGGCGGCGAATTCATGGACTGGCAATTCTATCTGCTGTTTTTCCCCATTGTCTTTCTTTACGGCATCTGCATCGGCAGCTTTCTGAATGTGCTGATCTACCGGCTGCCCAACAACGAATCCCTCATTAAGCGGTCATCCCACTGTATGACCTGTCAGGCGAAGATCCGGAAACGGGATCTGATCCCGGTGTTCAGCTGGCTGTTTCTGCGGGGCAAATGCCACAACTGCGGCGCCAGAATCTCTCCCCAGTACCCCATTGTAGAGGCACTCAACGGCATCCTATATATAGTAGCCCTGCTGGTACTGGATCTGAACGCCAACGGCATCATCTGCTGTCTGTTCTTCTCCCTGCTGATCGTGGTAGGATTCATGGACTGGAACACCCTGGAGATCGACCTGCGGATCCTGCTGTGCATTGCGCTGCTGGCGATCCCTTCGGCGCTTCTGACGGATACCCTCACCATCCCCCAGCGGCTCATTGGCGCTGTCTGCGTCAGCGTGCCCTTTTTCCTGATCGGGGAGATCAGCGGTGCGGTCATCAAGCGACGCACCGGGGAGAAAGTCCGGGGCATCGAGCTGGGTGATACCCTGCTGATGGCTGCCAGCGGACTTCTGGTTGGCCCCAAGGTGGCTGCGGTGGCTGCACTGATCGGCATTTTTCTTGCTGCGGTCTGCGGCCTTGCTTATAAGAAGATCACCGGTGAATCGAAATTCGCCTTTGGCCCCTTCCTTTCCATCGGTCTTGTGATCGGCACCCTGTTCGGCAATCAGATTGTTGCCTGGTACATCAATCATATGATTCTTGAGTAATTTCGCACAAAGGCGGCAGCCGGAGCAATCGTTCCGACTGCCGCTTATTTTTTACCGTTGATGCTCAAATGCATAGATGATAAAGATATGCTCCTTGCTGCCGGTGCGCTTGCAGGTGAATACATCTGTGCCCCGGGTTCTGACGGTTACGTTACCCGCATCATCAAAGGCATAGTAGTTGGTGCCTGCATTGCTGGCTACGTTGACCAGGCTCATGGCTGCGTTGGTCTCCGTTGCGGTTTCGGAGAAGGTACGCACGCCACCGGACTTGGCAACATCCCGGTAGTTGGTAATCCGCATGGTGAAGTTCGCCATGGAAACGGTGTCTGCGTCGGTCAGACCCAGCTGCACGTCAATGGCGGTGTCACGGAAATAGGTCTCATTGATGGCAAGACCGCTGGAAGTCAGGGTCTTGGGGTATACGCCCCCTGCTGCATGGCTGTTGACGGAGTAGATCCGCTGTGTGATCCGCCCTCTGCCTCTGTTCGCATCGATCCCGCCCACAGAGGTGTCAGTGATCTCCGTGCCGGACGTGCTGTAGATGGTGTTGTCGATCTCCATGACATACACGTCATAATTCAGGTATTGCGCAGTTACCGGCCGTGCCTTCTTGTCAACCACACCGCATGCGCCGTCCAGATACCGCTTCATAAATTCGTCAATGGCCTGTTCCTCGGTGATGGCAACATCGCCGGAGGTAGGGTCATACTGCATATAGCTGCCCTCGTACACGTTGATGAAGTCCGCATAGCGAATGCTTCCCTCAATGTAACGTTTTACGTTGTCAACCGTAGCGGCACTGGTTTCATAGTTGCTGGTGCGCTGAAAAATCTTGGAAACCGGATCCATCAGCTGCATGGCACCGAACATGATCATAGAGAAGATCGCCATTACGACAACCAGCTCAACCAGGGTAAAGCCCTTTAACTGTTTCTGCTTCATGGATTCCACCTCCTGCTTGCTGCGGCTCTGCGTCATGGCGTTTCGCCCTCACCCTCTGTAGGAGTTTCGATCTCCTCCTCAAATTTCAGCGGCCCGCCATTTCTGTCGGTACCATAGGTTTCCGTGTCCACATCCACAAAATGGAGATCCGCATCCATGGCGGTATCCGGATCGGAGGAATCCGCTGTGTTGTAGGTATCCACCAGAATGGAAACCGGAGAGAAGGTGCCCTCCACCTCCAGTACCACACGGGTAAAGTTCTTGGCCGCTCCGGCAGGCACATTTACGCTGAAGCCCTCCTGGGTGGCGGAGGACACATTCTGTGTCTCCGCCTTGGGGGACTGGGCAGACACCTTCCTGTTCAGATGGGTGGTTTCCTGCAGGGTGCGGTTCACGACGATGCCGGTTTCAACCATAACGGCAGCAGCAATGCTGAATACACACAGGGCAATGATACACTCGATCAGGGTCATGCCCTTTGCGGTTTTCTTCGGTTTTTTTCGCAAAAAACGTTTCATGCTGCCACCTCCTTAATAATTCTCGAACTGGATCAAAGCCCAGCTGTTCATGTAGGTTTCATCCTCCGGTGCATCCGGCGGCGTTACCGGCGGAATGTAGGAGGGATAGTACAGGGATACCCATGCTCCGTCGGAACCGGCATTGACGCCGTTGCCGATCATCGTGCCAATGATGCCGATGGCATTGGACTTGACCTGATGTCCGTTGTAGTATACGGTACAGGAGCCAAAGGTCTTGTCAACCTTTTTCGCATCAATATCCAGGAACGGTGCCATGAAGTATGCAGACAGGAATGCTGCGCTGGCTTCAAAGTTCACCTTCGGCATGTTGTAGCCGTCCTTGGTGGTCACGTTCAGATACGGACAGGAGTTCTTGGTAGTGGGCCGGTAACCGGTCTGCGCCTCGATCTTATCCAGAGTATCCTTTACGTCCGGGTCAGTGGGATCCTTGCTCAGGTCGCACCCGTTGTAGTTTGCGGAGTATACATATACGTTGGGACGCTCTGCCTTGTAGATGCCTGTGTCCGGCTTGCCATATGCATTGTAGATCTGGAAGTTTGTTCCGGTTTCCGCCAGAGAAACATAATGACGGGTCATCAAACCAGCCTTGTTCATTCTGACAGAACCACGCAGCAGCATGTTCAGGCTGTACTTGCCCTGGAACTCGCCGTTGGCGTCTGCCACGTCCTTCTTCACATAATCCGCATAGGTGCCGGTGGAGACAACCTGGTATGCCGGGTTGCCGTCCTTGTTCAGCTTCACGTCTGTGCCGTTGGTGATTTCCGCCACGGTAGCGCCGCAATCCTCAAAAATGAAGCCGCGGTAGCCGTTCATATTGCCGAAAGAAACGTTGTCGTCCACAATCAACCAGATGGAGGGATGAGAATCGTCCGGAACGACACGGATATTCACGCCGTCATAGTTGCCGGGGCGCAGCACTGCGATCTCGGTGTTGGCAATGACGATCTCCTTGCCGTTGGGTGTGTTCACTGCATCGTTGGGCTCGTATGCCCGCACGTCCATACCGGCTGCACTGGTGGGATCCACGCTGTATCTCTGCCACCAGCTATCCACCTTACCGCCGTAAGCGGTGGTAGGCAGACCGTAGTATGCATTCTTATAAGGATCCATTGCGGTGGACATGGTGTCCTGCAGGGTGTTAACAAACTGGCGTGCCAGTGTCACATTCTTGCCGCTGGCGTCCTTTCCGGTGTAGGTTTCGTCTGTCAGACCCAGAACGTATTCCCGATCCATATAGTAGGGGTAACCAAGGTTAGAATCGTAAGCATCCGGGGTCAGAGCTGTTGCGCCGGTGGAATCAAACACTTTGTCGGTGTAATCATCCCCAGCCTGATCGTCGTGGTAGAACTTTCCTCCTACCTTGACTCTGCCGTTGGTGATCTTGAGGCTGCCCTTTACAACCAGGTCGCCTTCTACAACGAATTCCTGGGTGCTGATCAGCAGATCGTCATCTACCACCAGGCTTCCCTCCACAACGCCCCTATTGTTGTCAGCGTCGATGCAAAGATCATCCTGCGCATAGATGGAACCACCTACATGCTCCGTGGGATTATCCACCCCGTTGATGAGCTGGTAGGTCCAGTTGGAAAGCAGGGAGCCTTGGTTAAAGTTGATGTAATTCGCATACTTCTCGATCTTGAATTCCGGCCAGTACACCTGTTTTTCCACCTTTTCGGAATCCGGTGTATTGTCGTTCATCATGTACAGATTTGCATAGATCGGGTCAGTCGTGATGATACAGGTATTTCCGCAGAGAATATTCAGCGGAATCTGATGGTTCACATTGACGCCCTTGGCACCATTTGTGATCGACAGTGTCTTTTCTACATAAATGTAGGGGATATCTGTGTAGTTGAGTGCGGCACTTGAGCCCGCATTCAGCACCGCCGGGTTGCCGGAAGTAATGGCAATCTGGTTGTTGAAATTGAAATTTCCCCAGAAGGTAAAGCCGGAGCCAAGCTTCGGGAATACCAGTGCTGCGCCGGAACCGTCAGCGGTAAAGGAACCATTTACAACATAGGGTGCCTCCCATTGCAGGCTTGTGGTATCCTGTGAGGAGAAGTTGGCGGATCCATCAAAGGAATATCCCCGGAGTGCATCCGCAGGATCCAGGTTTCTCCAACGGTTGCCCAGGTTGATACCTGCGCCGCCGAATACGGAAACCTTGGTGCCGAAGGTGGCATCGCCCGCTGTTACCAGACCGCCGCCGCCGCCGGAGGGCGTGTTGTTGACAACGCTGTCCTTTTCCTTTTTCAGGATGTATGCGGAAACGGTGCTGTCCTGGGTACCCAGCTGGACGGTGGCAGTGATCTTGATGATGTCACGGCCATCCCACTTGTTGTCTACATAGTAGTAATCCTTCCCGATGTTTTCAATGGTACAGGATTGGATTCGACCATAGGCATCGCCGGTGGTACCTGCCGTTGCCAGCCGGTCAGTGGAAATATCCACGTTGATCGGGGTGTTGGCTCGCAGCTTATAAACCCGCTCTGCCACGTCTGCGTCATTCTGCATGGCTGCAAGCACGCTTTCCACCGCCATCCGGGCGGTGTACTGTGCCTGGGAACTGGTGTAGGAGTTCTGCGCCCGCTTATTGGCAGCGGATGCAAGCCCCAGTGTTCCCATCAGGAACACCACCAGCACCATCATAACTACGATGACGGTAAACAGGACGGAGCCACCGACTTTTCCTTTCTTTTCATGATCGTTCATAAGCAAAACCGCCTTTCAATCGTTCGCTTATTCGTTCGTATGCTTACTCGCCCAGATCAGCAGCGGTGGGAACCGGAACAGAGTAGAACTTCACCACAATGGTCATGGTGGAGTGATCTATGTTTTCAGCCCGCTCCTCTGCGGTCCAGTTGGGATCTGCGTCCTCCTCGGGGCAGAAGGTGTAGTCAGAGACGGTAACAGATTCTACAAGAACGGTGGTGTCCATTTTCTTGATCTCTGCCAGGAAGTTCATCAGATCCTCCTTCTTGGCTCTGCACTCAATGGTGGAGGTTCTGGTGGCAACGTCCTGTGCAGTCCGTGCGCTCAGTACCAGATATTCCCGCAGCTCCTCAGCCAGTGCCTTTGCCATGGAGCCGTCCAGGTCTGCATGCTGGTTCAGATTGTAGGAAAGCTCGTGGGGGGTCCCGTAGTAGAAATCCAGAGGAGCAGCCTCCGGATCGGTCATGGTCAGGTTGGTGACATGCATGTTGTTGTCATCCAGTGCCTTGTGCAGGAACTGATCCTGCTCGGAGAACAGGGTCTCCGGTGTGAAGTACTCCGCCAGCTTGGCTGCATTGTCCCGCTTTTCGGTAATGCGCTTCTTGGTAGGCTCGATCTGGTTCAGCTTCTGCTCGGTTTCCGTCCAGGTCTGCTTGGTGGTCGCCAGGGTCTTATTGTCCGTGTTGATGCTCTTAATTGTGGGGCGAATCAGAGCGATCGCCACAATTGCAATGATCGCAATGATCGCTACAACGATCAGAATGACTCTATCTCTGTAACTCAGCTTCATTTGCCAGTACCTTCCTCTCCTGTAGTGTTCTCTGTCGTTTCTGCGGTGTCCAGATTGATGCCGTCGCCCTTGATGTCAACTGTAAAGGTATACTCGATCCGCTTGGTCACAGCCTCTGTCACCGGATCTGTTTCTTCCTTCACCTGGTAGCCCTTATAGTCCACATAGTAGAACTTGGTTTCCTTCTCCAGGATGGCGGTAACCGCTGCGGGATACTTCTGTGCCGGATCCTCAGAAGCGTCAACCTCGATCTTCACGTTCAGCACACCGGCGCTGTAGTCAAACTGGGTGATCTTCAGATCGGAAAGCTTTTGCTCATCTGCAACATCGCTGGCCGCCTTTTCTACAATGTCATAGGTTTCCTTGAGGATGTAGGGACGGGTCTTGAATGCGTCACTGGCATCGGTCATCTCGCTCAACAGGGTGGTGACGGATTCCTCGGTCTTCTTGAGCTGCTCCAGCTGTGCAAGCTTTGCCTTGGTTTCGGGACTGTCGATCTTGTCCTGGTAGGTTTTGATCTCGTCCTTGATGCCGTTGTCGTAGATCTTCAGTGCGCCCCATGCGCCCAGCATAACCACTGCGGTTGCCAGAACGGAAACGCCCAGCAGCAGACCGTAGGACTTGTCGGACTTGATCTTGTTGTTGTTGAAGGTGTCGGTTTCCAGCAGGTTGATCCGCTCGGTTTCCTTGTTCCGCTTGAACATTGCGCCGATGGCGTTTGCGTAGGAGGAGAATTCCAGATTCTCATAGCCGTGAATCTGGGGCGGAACGGTGATGATGCTGGTACGAACGCCCATCTGCTCCAGTGCGTTGGTCAGACGAACAAACTCGTGGGTATCGCCGTAGAATACAACGTTTTCCACAACCTCGCCCGTGTTCTTGGACTTCTGGAACTGCATCATACGGAAGATGTTCTCGTTGACTGCCTCAAATACATAGTCGTCGGAGTTGCCGTAGTCCTCGGCGGAGATGGATGCAAAACGGGAGAAGGACAGCTGACCCTTTTCATAAAGGTTCAGGCTGATGAAGTTGTTGTCGATCTGTACTGCCAGCAAGGGCATCTTGGACTTGATCTTTGCGTCGGACAGCAGCACCTTGGTGATACAGTTGCAGCCGATCATAACGGACCGGAGACTGATGGTCAGCATGGAGAACACACGCTTGTAGCAGTCGATGATCTCGTAGGGGCAAGCGGTTGCCAGAACCTTCTGGACGATCTGGTTGTTCTCGTCGGTTTCCTCCCCTACGATAACGTAGGATACGGAATAGGATTCATCGATGCCCAGCTGGGTCTGCATCTCTGCCCGTACCATCTTGACAAAATCCTGTTCCTTTGCCTTGGGAATATGCAGCTCCTTAAAAATGGTCAGGTTGGAGGAGATGCTGATGATGGCCTCCTTGTCAGCCATTCTGTTGGTCTTGAGCACCTGGTTGATGAGGGTTGCCAGGCGGGGCACATCCTTGACGTGTCCGTTGACGATGATCTCTTCCTCCAGGTTCAGGGTCGCTGCGGAGTTGATCCGGATCTTGCCGTTACTCTCTACGCCCTTGATGATGCGTATGTTTCTGTCGGTAATGTCAAATGAAAGCATGTTATTTATCCACCTCTCTGTTATTCGATGTTCTCAAAGGAGTCATACAGTGCGGGAAGTACGGATGCTACGATCAGACCAACCATGATACCGAGTACGATAATCATGACCGGCTCCAGCATGCCGACCAGACGCTGTACTGCGGAATCCGCTTCTTCGTCGTAGTAGTCAGAGGTCTTTGCCAGAATGTCGTCCAGGGCGCCGGCTTCCTCACCTACATAGATGATGGAGCAGAACATGGACTCGAAGATCTCCGTTCTCTGAATGGAAGCGGAAAGGGTCTCACCCTGTTTTACCTCATCCACGACTGTACGGAATTTTTCGTCGATGTAGCTGTTGTTGAGAATTGCGGAGGAACGCTCCAGGCACTCTACCATGGGAATACCACTGGAGTACAGAGAGGAAAGCGTTCTTGCGAAGCGGGCGGTGTAGATCTTGACCACCAGGGCGCCGAAGCCGGGTCCCTTGATGATGAACCGGTCCCACTTGAGACGAACGTTTGGCATCTTCATAGCGTAACGGATGCCGAACACGGCGATCAGCACGAAGCCGATGAGTATGTACCAGTACCCACGCAGGAAGTTACTGATGCTCATCATGACTCTGGTCAATGCAGGCATATCCTCCTCATTGGTGAACAGCCCTGCGAAGGTCGGCATAATAAAGGTAAACAGACCGATGACAACCGCTACACAGAGGATAACCAGGATGATCGGATACATCATGGCGCTCTTGATGGTGTTGTGCATCTTGTTTTCCTTTGCGTAATGATCGGACATACGCTGCATGATCTGATCCAGAGAACCGCTGGATTCACCGGCGGCAACCATGGAGATCAGGAACTGGGGGAAGGAGCCGCTGTGCATTTCCAGGGATGCGGAGAAGGATTCACCCTTCTGCACGTTCTCGTAAATGTCACGCCAGATCAGCTTGCTGGCTTCCTTTTCCTGCTCCCGGCAGAGAATGTCCAGCGCCTTGACCAGGGTCAGACCGGACGTGAGCATTGCCGCCATCTGACGGCAGTTGAACGCCAGCTCCTTGGTCGAAAACTTGTGCGTGGACTGCTTTAACCCCGCCGCCTCGTTGTACTCGGTGGGGAACAGTCCCTTTTCATGAATCTTCGCAAGGAAATCCTGTTCGTCCTCTGCACTCAGAGTACCTTTCCGGATATTCCCTGTGACATCCTTCGCCGTGTAAGTATAACTCGGCATTAAAACCACCTCCAAATTTAATGACACCCGTTACAGCCGGCCCCGATCCGGCTGCCTGCCGTTTTCCACTGCGGCGGTCAGAAGACCGGACGTCAAAACCGCATGCGAATAAACAAACAAACCGGGTTAACCGTTCAAAACCGAACGCAGCGACACTACACTAATATAAAATATTATAGCATTCCCAAAGAAAATTTGCAATCGTGTTTTTTACATAAATACCACACGACTTTTTATTAAGATTAACCAAGAACGCCCCGGCGGCTGTGGAATCCTCTTCGTACAGCCTGCACAGCATCCGAGGTATTCTTAGTAAAATAATATGCAATTTGCCGGGAACTGTCCCTGTTTCAGCTGTCAGAAGACCCGGGCGTGCTGTGATATGGAACAGGGCGCAGTGACACTATACCGTCACGTATATTCTACCATACTGGCACATAAATGTCAACACAATTTTCATAGTTTATGCACATCTTTTGGTGTATTCTGCACGAATCCTGCCCCTGCAGCCGCCTTGACTTTCCGCCGGAGGAATGGTATAATGAATCCGGCAGAAACAGCGAAAAACCAGGAAAGGAGGGAGCAGCATGCGGCTCACCGGCGCACAGATCGTCACACAGGTTTTACTGGAGCAGGGGTGCGACACCGTATTCGGCTATCCGGGGGGGCAGGTGCTTGCCCTGTACGATGCCCTGTATCAGAAGCGCCGGCAGATCCGGCACATCCGCACCGCCCATGAGCAGGGAGCCGCCCATGCGGCGGACGGATACGCCAGGGCAACGGGAAAGCCCGGGGTAGTGATCGCCACCTCCGGCCCCGGCGCCACCAATCTGGTCACCGGCATCGCCACCGCTTACCTGGACTCGGTGCCCATGGTGGCAATCACCGGGAATGTGCCCTGTGACCGGATCGGTCTGGACTGCTTCCAGGAGGTGGACATTACCGGCATCACCATTCCCATCACCAAGCACAACTTCATGGTCAAGGACATCCGACGGCTGGCAGACACCCTCCGGGAGGCGTTCACCATCGCAAAATCCGGCAGACCCGGGCCGGTGCTGGTGGATATTCCTAGCGACATCCAGAAAACCCGGTGGGAGTACACGCCTGCCGGGAAGGCGCCCATGCTGCCCACAAAGCATGCGGCGGCGGAACAGCTGGAGGAGGCTGCCCGGCAGCTGACAGCGGCACAGCGCCCCTACATTTCCTGCGGGGGCGGTGTGATCCGGGCAAAGGCAGCGCCTCTGGTGCAGGAGCTTGCCCGGCGGCTGGACTGCGGCGTGGGGGCTACCCTCATGGGGCTGTCCGCCATGCCCGGAGAGGATCCCCGGTTTCTGGGGATGCAGGGGCTGCACGGCCATTACGCCGCCGCCATGGCACAACGGGAGGCAGATCTGATCCTGGTTGCCGGAGCACGGTTCAGCGACCGGGCGGTGGGGGAGCATGCAAACTTTGCGCCGGACGCCAAGATCCTGCACATCGACATTGACGCAGCAGAGCTGGAAAAGACCATGCCGGTGTATCTGGGCATCGAGGGGGACATCCGGGACGCACTGGAGCGTCTGCTGGAGCGAATCCCCCGACAGTCCCATCCGGCATGGCAGCAGCGGCTGGCGCAGCTGAAGCAGCAGGAGGCGGAGCAGATGCCCCCACCGGAGCAGATGCCCCCACAGGAGGGCTTTCAACCGGCAGGGATCATCCGGATGCTCAGCGACCGGGCAGGGGACGCTTACATTGCCACGGACGTGGGAGAGCATCAGATGTGGACGGCACAGCATTTTTCCTTTCGCACCCCCGGCTCCTTCCTGACCAGCGGCGGTCTGGGCACCATGGGCTTCGGCATGGGTGCTGCCATCGGGGCAGCCATTGGCACGGGAAAGCCCACGATCCTCATCACCGGGGACGGCAGCTTCCGCATGAATTTCAACGAGCTGGCAACGGCAGTGGAGCAGAAGCTGCCCCTGACCATCCTGCTGCTGGAAAATCACACCCTGGGCATGGTGCGGCAGAGCCAGACCCTGTACTACAAGCGCCGGTATGCGGCAACGGATCTGGGGTGCAGCATCGACTATCCGGCACTGGCGGAGGCATGCGGGGCGGTGGGACTCCGGGCAGAGTCCTATGCACAGTTGGATCAGGCGCTGACCAGGGCGGCACACAGTAAAAAGCCGGTACTGATCCTGTGTCCGGTGGATCCGGAACAAATGGTGTTCCCCATGCTCCCACCCGGCGGCAGGGTGGAGGACATGCTGCTGGCGGCTCCGGAATCCGCTCAAAAGCATCACCGAAAGGAGAAGGCATAATGGGACAATTTGTAATCGCAGCACTGGTATCCAACCAGTCCGGTGTGCTGACCCGGGTTTCCGGTATGTTCACCCGGCGGGGCTTCAACATTGACAGTCTGACGGTGGGAGAAACGGAAAACCCTGCCCTGTCCCGGATCACCATTGCCATGCGGGGGGATGCCCATGATCTGGATCAGATCCTCAAGCAGCTGCGGAAGCTCCACGATGTGACGGAGGTGCGTGCCCTGCCCCACAGCGACACCGTATTCCGGGAGCTGCTGCTCATCAAGGTGCGGAATGACGCCCAGACCCGGCAGGAGATCCTGGCGGCGGTGGACATTTTCCGCTCCAAGATCGTGGATTATGCTACGGACGCCCTGTGCATCGAGCTGACCGGGGAAAGCTCCAAGATCGATGCGTTCATTGAACTGCTGACCCCCTTCGGGATCCTGGAAATGTGCCGGACGGGGATCGTCGCCCTGGAACGGGGGCGGAACTGCCTGAAGGGAGAGGCAGTATTATAGTATAACGGAGCCGCCTGGGGCGGCTCTTTTTGCAGTTTGGCTTTTGGTGAGGATCTTTCGTGGGTTTCTTTATGCTCTGCGTGCTCCATTTACGCAGT
>NZ_FR894827.1:0-16401 GCF_000434255.1 Ruminococcus sp. CAG:379
TACAATCTTGCTGCCCGTATATGCAGTGCCGGACTGCGCAGCAATGTGCAGTAGTCCGAAAGGCTGTTCCCCTCCCCGGCGGCAGCCTGCATGAACCACCAGGCAGCTCCGCTGCAAAACGGAACGGAGCCCAGTGCGCCTACCAGACACCGCAGTCCTGTGATCCAGGGGACAAGACCCGGCATCCCCTGCACCAGGCAGAAATGCCTTCCCAGAAGCTCAAACAGCAGCAGGATGCCCCACCCCAGCAAGGGCAGGATCAGCACCACTGTACTCTCTCCCCGGCAGCCATGCAGAGCCTGTCCTGTCCGTTCCTCCAGTTCCCTCAGCTTCATGTGACCCTCCCGGCTGCCGGATTTGCCTTGCGGCAGCAGCTATGTATCCGAAGGCGGCATTCCTACTCGGTAAAGGGATCCTCCTCGTCCTTGGTGTAGGGAGTCAGCCCAAGGATCTCAAAGGCCTGGGACTGCTGCCACATCTTAGCAGTGACCATGATCTCAAAGCCCTCGCCAGGTGCACAGACGATCTCCCGGCGATCCATCTTGGGAAGCCCGAAGCAGGAAAGCATGTTGGTGATGATGCCCGCATGGGTCACCACCGCACTGTGGGTGATGCCCTCATTCATCATATCCATAATCACCTCATGCAGTGCCTTGTAAGTACGCACGCACAGCTCCTCCATGCTTTCTCCCTTGGGAGGCCGTGCCTTCAGTCCACCCTTGAGCCACTGCTTATAGTCCTCCCGGTCGATCAGGGTGGAAACATCCTTCCCCTCAAAGTCACCGAAATCCATTTCCTGCAGATCCGACACGGTCAGCAGCTCCCGGTATGGAAACAGGATCTCCGCCGTTTCCATACATCGGCGCAGGGGACTGGAATATACTCTCTGTACCTTGGGATATTCAAACTCATCCAGCTTGGCAGCAAGTTCGCTGCGTCCCTTTTCTGACAGAGGGTAATCCGTTCTGCCGATGTAAATGCCCCTTTCGTTGGCAATGGTCTGTCCGTGGCGGATCAGACTGATCCGATAGCCTTTCATTTGCATCTTCCTTCCTTTTTCGATCTCTTTATTGTGCTTATTGCACGAAAAATCGCGAGTTTTTTCGGCATGCTCAAAAAAGCGACAAAATATGCCCGCAACTTTGGTGCATTTTTTTATTCCTTGCGGTATTTACAAATTATACTAGATGTTATATAATAAAAAAGTACTGCATTTATATTGAGAACGGAGCGGCGATCTGCCGTGTCATGAACCAGCACGGAGCCGCTCCCCATTCCATTGTGAAAGGAGCGGACGGCGGATCTTTCAAGCGGATCTGCCCGTCAAGAACACATGAACTCTGATTTCTCACGCATTATCACACTCCAGCGAAAGGAACGCAAGATCAGTCAGAAACAGGCGGCTTCTGACCTGGGCATTTCCCAGGCTCTGCTGTCCCATTACGAAAAGGGAATCCGGGAATGCGGTCTTGGATTCCTGGTGAAAATTGCTGACTATTATAATGTATCCTGCGACTACCTGCTGGGGCGCACTCCGGAGCCAGAAGGCAAAATCATCACCATTGACGACATTCCGGACGATGACGGAAACAATGTAATGCCCAGCCCGGAGGTCATCACCTTCAACCGGCGCATCATCAACAATTCCATCAGTCTGCTGTTCTCCCTTGCCCAGAAGGCAAACAGCATTACCCTCATCAAGGAGGTATCCTCCTATCTGATGCTGTCCGTGTACAAGCTGTTCCGGATCGTGTATAACGCAAACCCCAAGAACGACCAGAAACTGTTCAAGATCCCCAAGGTCATTGCCAATGACAGCGCCAACGCCATTATTTCCATGAACGAGGCGGACATCAAGGCAGCCTCCTCCGGCATCCCCATCGGGGAGCACGACTGTGTGACTGACACGGAGACTCTGTATGTGACCACCGCTACCCTGTCCCAGGATTATTCCGAATACTCTGCCTCCCTGCTGAACCTGATTAAGATCAGCGAGGACAGCATCAGCAAAACCCGGAACGATCCGGAACCGGATGCATCGGCACCCAAATAGTATACCACGTTTTGTATGAAAATAAAAGAGAATTTTCGCTTTTTTCTGAAAAAGGCTCCGGCAGTCTGGCTTTGTGCCGCCGGGGTATGGCTCACCGGCTGCGGTAATCAGCCCATGTGGCAGGACACATTCTACACAATGGATACTGTAGTGACCCTCACCCTGCCGGAGTCGGATGCAAATGCTACCCGCAAAAGCCTGGAGGCGTTGAGCCAACAGCTGAACTGCTACGCCGACCAGGGCGCACTGGCTGCCCTCAATGCATCCGGCACCAGCCAGGATGCAGACCTCCGGGATGTGATCTCCCAGACCATCCTGCTGGAGGATCGATTCGGCACCGGGGTGCAGTTGTCCAGCGGCGCCCTGTCCCGGCTGTGGGGCATCACCTCGGAGCATCCCCGGGTACCAACGGATGCAGACCGGCTTGCCGCCCTGGAAACCCTGGGAGATGACCGGATCCGGCTGGATCGCAGCGGCATCACGCTGCCGGCGGACATGCAGCTAGATCTGGGTGCGGTTGCCAAGGGCTATGCTCTGGATCAGATCGCCCAACAGTGGCAGGATGCGGGGATCGCCTGGGGCATCCTTTCCCTGCGCTCCTCGGTACTGCTGTACGGCAGCAAGCCGGGAGGCGAAGATTTCACCGTACAGATCCAGGATCCCAACGGAACAGGCATCCTTGGCACAGTCACCACCCCTGCATGCTCCCTGTCCACCTCCGGCGGATACGAACGCTTTTTTGAGGCGGATGGCGTGCGCTACTGCCACATTCTTGACCTGACCACTGGCCGTCCCACCGAAGCGGATCTGACCAGCGTAACCGTATTCACCGACAATGGACTGAAATCCGATTTTCTATCCACGCTGCTCTTTCTGGAGGGCAGTGAGCATCTGGAACCCCATCTGCATGCAGCGGATTATCAAGTGCTGGCAGTGGACGCTGCCGGGAAGATCTATTGCAGCGATGGATTACAGTTCCAAAAGGCAGGTGCATGATGGAACAAAAGCTGCTGAACCAACGGGACGCCATCATTCTCTTATCCCTGGCGGCGGCGGGCATCCTGCTGTGGCTGCTGTTCCAGACCGGCAGCAGGGAGCATGTGACTGCCGGGATCACGGTGGACAACACCTGCATTGCCCGATATGACCTATCCTCCGCCCCCAAGGGCACCTTTACCCTGCCCCAGGCAGAAGGAGTCGTCTTTGAAATCAGTGACCAGGGCATCCGGATCACGGAAAATGACTGTCCCGGCAGGCAATGCGTCCACACCGGATGGATCTCCCGTCCCAACCAGACCATTGTGTGCCTGCCAAAAAAACTTATGATCCAGCTGACCAGTTCGGAGGATGCCCCCCCGGACGTTGTCATATAACGCTATGAAAAACACAAGATACCTGACCACCATGGGGCTGCTGCTGGCTCTGGCATGCGGCATTTCCTTTCTGGAGACCCTGCTGCCTCTGCCCCTGCCCCTTGGGGTAAAACCCGGATTGTCCAGCATCGTTGTAATGTATGTGCTCCTGTTTCTGGATGCACCCTCTGCATGGCTTCTGACTGTACTCAAATCCGGTTTTGTCTTTCTCAACCGGGGCGTGACCGCCGGGATCATGTCCCTGTCCGGGGGCATCGTGTCCCTTTGCGTTATGCTCCTGCTGCTGCGGTTGCTGCACTGCTCCACCCTGCTAATGAGCATATCCGGCGCAATCAGTCACAACCTAGGGCAGCTGCTGGCAGCCATGCTACTGCTGCAGACCCCTGCGCCGGGGTTTCAGCTGCCGGTGCTGCTGCTTGCCGGCTGGATCGCCGGCACCGGCACGGGACTTTGCTTTCAGGCAATGCTCCCGGCGTTCCGACGCATTGCAAGGCTTCAACGGAAGGGCTTCGGCTCCTCCGGAAAATAATACGGGCGGCATGCTGCCCGGAACTGGAGGTTACCATGAAAAGACTCAACGGCGTTCATCTTGCGCATAACAAGGGAACCGAGCACATTGCCTGTGTACAGCTGCCGCTGCCGGCAAAGGTGCGGATCCCCATGCTGATGAACATGGGTGCCCCCTGTACTCCTCTCGTCAAAGTGGGGGATCTTGTACAGGTGGGGCAAAAGATCGGGGATACAGAAGCTCCCTTCTCTGTCCCGGTGCATGCCAGTGTATCCGGCACCGTCACAGCCATTACAGAGATTCTGTCCGCCAACGGCAGTACCTGCAAGGCAGTAGAGATCGAACCGGACGGCAAACAGACCGTTTCCCCGGAGGTGAAGCCTTCCCCGGAGGTGAAGCCACCTGTATTCTCCGACCGGGCCGGCTTTGTGAAAGCGATCCGGGAAAGCGGCGCAGTGGGGCTGGGCGGCGCAGGCTTCCCCACCCACATCAAGCTGAATCCGAAAACACCCATTGACACCCTGGTCATCAACGGAGCGGAATGTGAACCCTACATCACCTCTGACTACCGGCAGATGGTGGAGGGGCCGGAGGAGATCATCAACGGCATCAAGCTCATCATGGAGCAGCTGCAGATCCCCAAAGCCAAAATTGGCATCGAAAACAACAAGCCCCAGGCAGTAAAGGTTCTGGTGGAGCTTGCGGACAAGTATCCGGAGATTGAGATTGCTCCCCTGCCCACCACATATCCCCAGGGAGCAGAAAAGGTTATGATCTACAACACCACCGGCAGGATCGTCAAAGAGGGGCAGCTGCCCTCTGATACAGGAGTCATCGTGCTGAACGTGTCCACCGTTGCCTTCCTGTGGCGGTATGCCCAGACCGGCATGCCCTTGGTGGAACGGCGGCTCACCGTGGACGGAGATACGGTGAAAAAGCCCTGCAATCTGATCGTGCCCATCGGTACATCGGTTGCTGACGTGCTTGCCTACGCCCAATGCGATATGGATAAGGTACGGATGCTCATCGGCGGCGGCCCCATGATGGGCATGTGCCTGTATACAGCGGATACCCCCATCGGCAAGCCCAACAACGCCATTCTGGCGCTGGAGCATTACCAGGAGAATCCGGAAACCGCATGTATCCGCTGCGGCAGATGCATGCACGCTTGTCCCATGCGGCTGATGCCCACCGAGCTGGAAAAGGCATACCGCACCCGGGATGTGGCAGCCCTGCAAAAGCTGAAGCTGTCCCTGTGCATGAACTGCGGCAGCTGCACCTACGTCTGTCCCGCCGGTCGGCATCTTGCAGAAACCAACCAGCTGGCAAAGGCGCTGCTGCCCCGAAAAAAATAACAGGAAAGGACTGATACCGTGAATACACTGCTTGTTGCTCCCTCGCCCCATCAGAAGCACCCCATCACCACACAGCGCATCATGCTCTGCGTACTGGTGTCCCTGCTGCCCGCCGTCATCGCCGGAGGCTATTATTTCGGACTGCGTGCCATTTACCTGGTTCTGCTCTGCACCATCGGCTCCGTTGCCATGGAAGGCTGGTGCCGGATCCTCATGAAGCGCAGTCAGACCATCTCCGACCTGAGTGCAGCCGTGACTGGCATGCTGCTGGCGCTGAATCTGCCGGTAACCATTCCCGCCTGGCAGGCACTCATCGGCTGCTTTGTTGCCATCGTCATTGTCAAGCAGCTGTTCGGCGGTCTGGGACAGAATTTTGCCAATCCCGCCATTGTGGCACGGATCGTGCTGATGCTGTCCTTCACCTCCAATATGACCACCTGGGTGATCCCCCGGTACTGGAAGTCCGATTCTGACGTAATCACCGGTGCCACACCCTTGGTGACCGGCACTGCCTCCTACCGGGATCTGCTGCTGGGCAATACCGGCGGCTGCATCGGGGAAACCTGTGCCATTGCGCTGATCATTGGCGGCGTGTATCTGATGATCCGCCGGATCATCTCCCCCTCCACGCCCCTTGCCTTCATCGGTACGGTTGCCCTGCTGAATCTGATTGCCGGAAATGACGTGATATACCAGCTTCTCTCCGGCGGTCTGCTGCTGGGTGCCTTCTTTATGGCAACGGATTATGTGACCACCCCCATCACCTGGAAGGGTAAGCTGGTATTCGGCATCGGCTGCGGGGTTATGACCTTCCTGATCCGCCAGTTCGGCGGCTATCCAGAGGGCGTGTCCTTCTCCATCCTGCTGATGAATATTCTGACCCCTTACATAGACCGCTTCACCATGACCCATCCCTTGGGTGCGGTCAAGCCGGCAAAGGAGGGAAAGAGCCATGCGTGAAAAAATCATGCCGCCTCTGGTGCTGACCCTGATCTGCGTCATCATCAGCGGTCTGCTGGTGCTTGCCAATGCTGCCACCAAGGATAAGATCGCCCAGGCACAGCAGGACAAGCTGAACACCAGCCTGGAAGCCCTGTTCGGGGAGGGACAGTATACCCCTCTGGAGGATCTGCACTACGATGGAGTCACCCAGGTGATCCGCAGCGCCAAAAACGAGGTCATTTTCGAGATTACTGTGGACGGCTACTCCACCGACGGATTGCAGCTGCTCATCGGCATTGATCCGGAGGGCAAGCTGGCTGGCATCAGTTTTGTCAGCATCGGGGAAACCCCGGGTCTTGGCACCAAGGTGCAGGACGACAGCTTCCTGCGTCAGTTTATGGGCATCAGCTCCTCTGACTTTACCATGACGCCTGTCACCGGTGCCACCTACTCCTCCAATGGTATGAAGCACGCTGTGACCATTGCCATGGATACCTATACTGCAAACAAGGAGGCGATCCTCAATCATGGGTAATCTGAAGGAATTTACAAAGGGTCTGCTCAAGGAGAACCCCACCCTGGTGGGACTGCTGGGCATGTGCCCCACCCTAGCGGTCACCACCCAGGCGGTCAACGGTCTGGGCATGGGACTTGCCACCACCTTTGTACTGGTGGGATCCAATCTGGTAATCTCCCTGCTGCGGAACGTGATCCCCAAATCCGTCAAGCTCCCCTGCTATATCGTCATCATTGCCGGATTCGTGACCCTCATCGATTTTCTGATGCACGGCTTCGTGCCGGATCTTCACAGCGCCCTGGGCACCTTCCTGTCCCTGATCACCGTCAACTGCATCATCCTGGGCAGAGCGGAAATGTTCGCCTGCAAAAACAAGGTACTGCCCTCCGTTCTGGATGGTTTGGGCATGGGACTGGGCTTCACCTGTTCCCTGTTCACCATGGGTTCCATCCGGGAGATCCTGGGTACCGGCTCCTGGCTGGGATTCCAGATCCCCGTGGACGTTCAGCCCATGAGCATTTTCATTATGCCTGCCGGCGGATTCTTTGTACTGGGCTGTGTGATCGCTGTGGTCAGCAAGCTCACGAAGAAAAAGCCGCCGCAGAAGATCGGCTGTGCCGGCTGCCCCNNNGATCGGCTGTGCCGGCTGCCCCAATGCGGCAAGCTGCAGTGCGAAGGGAGGGTGTGAAGAATGAGTCTGCTTTCCATTATGTTCGCTGCGGTATTCACCGACAACTTCGTGCTTTCCAAATTCATGGGCATCTGTCCCTTCCTGGGGGTTTCCAAAAAGCTCTCCTCCAGTCTTGGCATGGGAGCAGCGGTCATCTTCGTTATGGCATGTGCCAACGCCTGCACCTTTGCAGTATATCACCTGCTGCTGGAGCCATTCAACCTGACCTATCTGAAAACCATTGCATTTATTCTTATCATCGCCCTGTTTGTACAGCTGGTAGAGATCGTGCTGAAAAAAATGATGCCCCCGCTGTACCGGGCGCTGGGGGTATCCCTGCCTCTGATCACTACCAACTGCGCCGTGCTGGGCGTCACTCTGCTGAACATTGACAACGGGTACAGCTTCCTGGAATCCACCGTCAACGCCGTATTTGTAGGCGCAGGCTTTACCCTGGCACTGATCCTGTTTTCCGGCGTCCGCAGCAAGCTGGAGCATGCGGATATTCCGGAAACCTTCAAGGGCATCCCCAGCACGCTGATCGCTGCGTCCATCGTATCTCTCAGCTTCATGGCGTTTTCCGGCATGCTCAAATAATCAGAAAGGAGAATGACCGACAGGTCATGTGAGTCATTATGTCTTTTGAAACATATGTCCTTCCCATCCTGATCTTTGCGGTGCTTGGGCTGCTGGCAGGGGTGCTGCTTACGGTTGCAAGCAAGGTGTTCGAGGTCAAGGTGGACGAACGGATCGAAAAGATCTCAGAGGTTCTGCCCCAGGCAAACTGTGGTGCATGCGGCTTTGCGGGCTGTGGGGATTATGCCACCGCCATCGTGGAACAGGGTGCTGCCACCAACCTGTGCAAACCCGGAGGCATGGCAACCGCCGCACAGGTCAGCGGCATCATGGGCACCGAGGCAGAGGAAATGGTGCCGGAGGTGGCAGTGCTCCACTGTAACGGCAATTGCAATGCCACCCAGAAAAAGTTCGACTTCAACGGCATCCCCAGTTGCCAGGCTGCCAAGCGGTTCTATAGCGGAACCGGCGCATGCAGCTTTGGCTGTCTGGGCTATGGGGACTGCGTGCATGTATGCGACAACGACGCCATCTCCATCAAAGAAGGCATCGCCCATATTGAAGCTGCCCGGTGCGGTGCCTGCGGCAAGTGCGTCAAGGTCTGTCCCCAGCACCTGATCTCCATACGACCAGTAACCAAACACATCGATGTGCGCTGCTCCTCCGGCGAAAACGGAAAGCTCACCAAGCTGCACTGCAAGAACGGCTGCATCGGCTGCAAGATCTGCGAGAAGAAATGCATCAGCGGTGCCATCACCGTCACAGACTTTCACGCCAGCATTGACTATGCAAAATGCACCGGCTGCGGTGTCTGCTATGAAGCATGCCCGGTGGGTGCCATCACCAACTGCGAAAAATAAAAGTCTCCTTACAGCCGGATCTTCGGATCCGGCTGTTTTTATTTTATGCGTTGTTGATTTCCAGTTACATTGTACATGTTGTATATTTTTAATGCGATTTTTTAAATTATTCTTGAGATTATCACAGATTTTCATAATTTATTCATATTTGTGTGCTATAATGATAATGCTTGAAGCTCTGATGAGCTCTGCAATACATGGATCCACAGGGAATCCAGATAAAAGAAAGGGAGCGTTTATCATGAACCACAGTCTACACAACAAAATCCGGGCAGTTGCCATCAGTGCAGCCATGCTGACCGGCACATTAGCAACCCCCACCATGCTAGCATTCAGCAATGTATATGCCGCTGACAAAACCATTTCCGTCAACAAAAGCTACACCTGTAAGGAGGGTGACAACACCTACACCGTAAACACAGCCTCTCTGTGCGGCTCCGGTGAAACACTCACCTCCATTACCTGTGTGTTTGAAGCACCGATTTCCTCCGGTTCCTTCTCCGGCGGTCTGGGCATCGGCGTTACCAAGGATTATTCTCCGGAGTACTGGTACCAAGGCGAATCCTTCAAGCAATCCTTCACCTCCTCCACCTTTACCGTAGTGTATGAGATCCCGAAGGAGGTTCAGCCCTACGTCAATACCACTGCAACCACCAATATCGGCATGTACTACTGTGGTAATTCCGCCACCACCGGTTCCGTAAAGCTGATCTCCGTAACCGGCAACACCAGCGGCAGTTCTACAACGGATCCTACCAAGCCGGAATCCACCGCAAGAAAAAGCGGTACCTGTTCCTTTGTGGACAACAAGGACGGCACGGCTACCATCTCATCCACGCTGACCGCTTCTGTGGAAGATCTGGATATCACCCTGACCCAGGGCTATGATGAAGACTACTATCTGGATGCTGAAACCGGTGAATCTACATACAAGGAAGGCGACCCCCTCAACAGCCATAAGATCACATACAAAGACTTTGGCATCAGTGACCTTTCCGATTTGACCCTGGAATCCTTCACCTTTATTCTGGAGTCTGATTCAGATATGGGTACTGTTATGTACGGCGGCGGCATGAATGTAGCAGCCCAGTCTCCGGCAGATACAGAGTACATCAATGGCAAGGAAGGCTTCTGGTACAACGACCACGGCCCGGAGGATGAAACCGACTATGGCTTTGAAATTGGCAGAGGCACTACCCTGGACAGTGTTGGAAAGTACCAGGAAGTAACCTGGGAGATGCCCGAAACCGTCCGGGAAAACGCCACCACAGCCGGAAATGATGCCGTTTCCATCCAGTACTGGTATGGCGACAACGAAAGCATCAAGCTGACCGGCGCCACCTGCACCTACACCCAGACTGTAACCGTTCCCTATACCGGCACTGCAACCGCAAAGCCGAATGTCAAGTTGACCGCCGGGGACGATACCACCAATGCAGCACATATTGACCTGGCAGATCTAGATCTGACCAACAATGATACCATCCAGGCAATCAAGTTCACCGTTTCCGCCGGCACGGATATCGGCAAATTTGTAGGCGCTTTCGGCATTTCCGTAGATGAAACGCTGGACGAAACCATGTGGTACCAGGGCAACAACTTCGTCATTCAGGATGCAGGCAAGAACATCGAGATCATGTGGATTCTCACGCCTACCGTCAAGAACAATGTAAACGTAGAGTACGGCAATACCATGCTGGGCTTCTGGTATGGAAACGATGCGGACACCATTACTCTGGATTCTGTAGATGTTTACTACTACAGCGAGCCGGAGGTAACCACAACTACCACTACAACCGCCACAACGACTACCACGACTACCACAACCACCACCGAACCGGCACCGATTGCCTCCTTGTACGGCGATGTGGACTGCAACGGCAAGGTTGAGATCAACGATGTGGTTCTTCTGTCCCGTTATGTTGCACAGGATGCTACTGCGAAAGCACCTTCCGCCGATGGCTTGCTAAATGCAGACTGTTACTATGACGGTACCATCGATTCCGGTGACATCACCGCTATCGCACGTTACCTGGCTCATCTGATCGACGCTTCTGAGCTTGGTCCGCAGGCATAACATCATCTCACGAATCACTGTTGAAAGAGCGATGCTTCTGCATCGCTCTTTGTTTGCTTTGAACAAATTCTTTTTAGTTTATTTGTACACTCTATCTATATTCACCGTATAATTCATAGAAAGTTCAAATTGTATATGTTGTTCGTTCATTTATGAACGAATAGCATCATGTATAATAGATTTGTATATTACAGCTTTTCATGTTGTATAATCAGAAGGGAATGATTGAATATGCACGCAAAATCCAAGCTGCATCGCAAATTAAAAACAACTGCATTGAGTGCAGCCATGGCCGTATCCGCCATTGCCGCTCCTCTCGCCTCAATGCCCGCTATGACCGCATCCGCCGGTGATACCGACAACTACGCAAAGCTCCTGCAATACTCCATGTATTTCTATGATGCCAATATGTGCGGTTCCCAGGTAGCCGAGAAATCCGGTATGACCTGGCGTGGCAACTGCCATACCAGCGACAGCGTAGACGGTGGTTTCCACGACGCAGGTGACCACGCCATCTTCGGATTGCCCCAGGGCTACACCGCTTCCACTCTTGGCTGGGGGTACTACGAGTTCAAGGACTCCTATGACAGTCTGGGACTGACGGAGCACTACAGAACCATCGCAGATTACTTTGCAGCCTTCTTCAAGAACAGCACAAAGCTCAGTGGTGATTCCGTATCCAGCTTCTGCTATCAGCTGGGAGACGGCAATGTGGATCACAGCTACTGGAACACACCGGAGGCACAGGAACAGCAGCAGGGCGTTCAGAAGGAATACTGGACCAGTTCTACCGCAAGTGACATTGCAGCGGAATATGCTGCGGCATTGGCAATCAACTACATCAACTTTGGCAATGAGGAGGATCTGAAGTACGCAAAGGCTCTGCTGAACTATGCAACCCGGGTAAACTCCGTTGCAACAGACGGCCCCAACGGCTTCTATGGCTCTGACGACTATAAGGATGATGTGGCATGGGCAGCAGGCTGGCTGTACCTGGCTACCAAGGACAGCACCTATCAGAACATCATGAACCAGAATATTCCTCAATATATTGGCTGGGTACACTGCTGGAACAATGTGTCCCTGGGCGCACACATCGTCAAGGCCCACATTACCGGCGACTGGTCCATGGTAAACTCCTACATTGACGGCAAGGTTAATTCTTCTTCCAACTCTTACTTCTTCCAGAACGCCTGGGGATCCTGCCGTTACAATACCGCACTGCAGCAGTGTGCTCTGGCTGCAACCAAAAACTCCAGTGCAGACTACTCCGCATGGTGCAAGTATCAGATGACCTATATTCTGGGGCAGAATCCGGCAAACAAGTGCTTTGTGGTTGGCTTTACGGACAATTCCGCCAAGTATCCTCACCATAGAGCCGCTTCCGGACTTACTAGCTGGGATGAGTTCAACAACAGCGGCGGTGTGTGCCCCAACGGTCACGTGCTGATAGGCGCTCTTGTAGGCGGTCCCACGGATCAGGGCGGTTCTTATGTGGACTCCGTCAAGGATTATCAGGCAAATGAGGTTGCCTGCGACTACAATGCAGCACTCAGCGGCGCAGCAGCAGGTCTGTATTCTATTTACAAGACCGGCTCCACCGTTACTTCCATCGAAGGCGTAAAGCCCTTCACTTTGACTCCCGGCGGCGAGACTACTACAACGACAACAACTACCACAACAACCACAACGACCACTACAACGACAACAACGACAACAACGACTACCACCGAAACAACGACTGAGACGCCTATGACTACGACCACCACAACAATGAAAGCACCCGGCCCGATCGAGGTTACCAAGTACGGGGATGTGGACTGCAACGGCGTGATCGAGATCAACGACATCGTGCTGCTTTCCCGGTATGTAGCACAGGACACCTCCATCCCGAATCCTCCCACCGAGCAGGGTCTTGCCAATGCAGACTGCGTTCGGGACAACAGCATTGACTCCGGTGATATCACCGCAATTTCCCGTTACCTGGCGCACCTGATTGAAGAATCCGATCTGGGACAAACCCCATAACAGCAAGGGCATCACTTTGGTGATGCCCTTCTTTTTTCATGCAGCGATGGGATACAAAAAAAGAGGATACCGTTTGGTATCCTCTTTTGCTTCACTATGCTTATTCTGCATTATTGCGTTCTGCATCGATCCAGACTGTGTAGGATCCGGATGCCCAAACCTTGCTGTAATCCGGCACAGTCACCGTTACTTCATGCTCAAAGGACGCATCCTTCACGGTATAGCCGGTCAGATCCGCCGTCACCAGCAGGTCCTTTTCCGTCAGATCCTTGATATCCTCCTCCGGGCCGATCACTGTGACATTCAGACTCCTGGTCACTACGCTGTACTTGTAGGAGGAGGGCGCATTCACCACCGGAATATCTGTTACCCGGATGGTCTTACTTGCAAGCCCTTCTGTATCCAGCGCAACCTGCACTGTGGTGATGCCGGACAAGTTATTGAACTGTCCGCGGGTATCAATTTCAAAGGTTTTCTGATAATGGAGATCAACGGTGCTTAAAACAATGGAACCCAGGTTCCAGCTGGTCAGATCCTTAATGTTGCTGTTCTGCGCTGCCAATGTGATCTCATCCATGCTGAATTTCAGCCGATTCCGCAGGAACTCCGTATCAAAACCGGTAGGCACATAGGTCAGACTCACATCCAAGGGCAGCGTCACCTTGGTGAACACCGGCACCTTTACATTAAAACCGTTGCCAATGGCAAGCTGCAATGCGCTCTGGTCGATCTCCGCACCGTCTTTGTCGTAAAGCATCACATTTGTACAGTTGGTAAAGGTGTAGGTACTGCTCAGTTCCATGGTATCCGGCACATTGACCACCGCATGGTCAATCAATTCCAGCGTGGTTGCCGGCCCGGTAATGCTCAGCTTTTCCGGTGTGCACTCTATTCCCTGGGTATCCAGCGTCAGATTTTCCGCCGCCGTCACATTTGGCAGACTCGCCTGCACTGGGATATCGTGCACAGTCTGGATCCGGTCAAAGGTTACGTCAATGGTTTTGGGACTCTGGGAATCCACCGTAAACGCCACACCTTCCGGATTGGTCACCAGAATGGACAAGGTGTACTCTCCGGCCTCCGTGATGCTCTGCGGAATCACCGCCTCAGCCACCAGGTTTTCCGCCGTAAAGCTGCCGATCTGGGATCGGCTCCCGGTAATGGTCACATCCACCTTCACCTGATCCAGATCCTCGGTAATGATGCTCAGTCCATTTTCCTCCGCCGCCGTATCTGCCAGAGAAATGGTCAAGGGAATGTCCCGGATAGTCTTGGGGGTGGTGGGATAAATGGTCACAGAAATCAGAAACCAGGCGAAAATCGCAATGACCGCTGAATACACCAATGACCGGAATTCATTCCGGATCAGCCAGCTGATCTTCCTTTTCAGAGAACGAAATACATTCATTTCCCATCGCCTCCTTTTGCGAGCTTCTCCCTGCGGAAGGGATTCTTCCGGGGCTTGCGGCTCCAGCTATCAGAGGGATTGGGCAAAATCTGCTCCATCAAATGCTGCTTCAGCTTGTCCTTGGTATAATCCCGCACCAGCACACCATTCTCCGCAACGGAGATCTGACCAGTTTCCTCGGAAACCACCACGACAATGGCATCGGAGACCTCGCTCATACCAATGGCAGCCCGGTGCCGGGAGCCGAGCTTTTTGTTGATCAGCTCCTCCTTGGAGGGCTTGGGCAGGAAGCATGCCGCCGCCAGGATCTCTCCGTCCCGCATAATAACTGCGCCATCGTGCAGGGGGGTCTTTGGGTAGAAGATGTTTCCGAACAACTCCTTGCTGGGAGCCGCATGCATAACGGTACCCGTATCAATCTGCTCACCCAGCTTGGTCTGGCGCTCGATGACGATCAAGGCACCGGTGCAGGTGGAGGAAAGCTCCGCACAGGAGTCACAAATGGCGTTGATGGCGTGGCTCCATTTGGAAGTTACCTCATCCACGGTTTCACCCAGACCGAACAACCGGACACCCAGTTGGGTTCTGCCCACCTTCTCCAGTGCCCGCCGCAGCTCCGGCTGGAACATGACGATCAGTGCCACCAAGCCGATATCCAGCATCCTGTCGATGATATAGGTGATTGCCTTCAGCCCTATGTTCTTGCTGATCAGGTATGCAATGATAAACAGGATAATCCCCTTGATCAGCTGACCGGCTCTGGTTTCCCGCATCAGTTTGATAAACAGATAAACCAGATAGGTCAGCAGAACCATATCCACAATATCAATTGGAGTGATGGACAAAAGCACGTTCCATGCAGAATTCAACGCATCCTTTATAGAATCGTACATGCTTGCAAACATCCAGTCTCACTCCCTTCGATTATGTAGGAGGGTCGCCCCTCCTTTGCGCGCGTATGAACGTATATCCCACAAGATCTGTACGGTATTACCTATTTTATATTATAGCACAACGGCCCTCGCATTTCAAGAACTGTATTTCAGTTTCCTGCGATTTTTTTCAGTTGTTCTACCAATCCATCCACTTCGGATTCCCGATTGAACACGGAGGGCGCAAACCGCACCGTACCATCCCGGGTGCCCAGACTGGTATGGGCAAGGGCAGCACAGTGGTACCCGGCACGAAGACAATAGCCCTGCATGCTCAGCAACTCTGCCACCTGCTCCGGCTGTCGCTGTGCAAGATTGAAGGACAGCAGAGGCACATAGGATGCTGCCGGATCCCGATAGATCACCGCACCGGGAATCCTCTCAAGTCCCGCCTGAAGCCGTCGGCACAGTCCGCTTTCATAAGCATGAATCCGTTCCAGACCCAGCCGCTGCAAAAAGCGGATGCCTGCCCGCATGGACGCTGCCCCGATGGTATTGACCGTACCGCTTTCCAACGCATCCGGCAGAAAATCCGGTTGGGACAGATCCAGAGAGGTGCTGCCGGTGCCCCCCTGCATCAGAGGACGGATCTTGACACTCCCGTCGGTCATCAGCAGCCCCGTGCCAGGCGCTCCGTACAAGCCCTTATGCCCGGCGGTACAGAGAATATGGAATCCATCCTCCAGCGTAACCGGCAGAATGCCGCAGACCTGGGCGCCGTCTCCGATGCAGCAGATCCCCCGCTCCCGGCACAGCTTTGCCAGGGCACGCCAGGGCAGCACCTGTCCGGTCACGTTACTGGCAAGAGTGAATACCATAGCCTGGGTGCGTGGCGTAATAAGGCTCCGGAAGGATTCCACCGTCCGGGCATCCTCCGGATACACATGTGCAACGCTGTAGGTGATCTTCCCTGCCCGGGCAAGCGCCTCCACCGGTCTTGCCACAGAATTATGCTCCAGATCGCTGATGATAAAATGACCGCCCCGCCGGGCAACGCCCTGAATCGCAAGGTTCAGCGCATGGGTGCAGTTGCTGGTGAAGATCACATTTTCCGGCTGAGCGCCGAAGAAATTTCCCACTGTTTCCCGGGCGGCATATACCG
>NZ_FR894827.1:16432-19330 GCF_000434255.1 Ruminococcus sp. CAG:379
CATGGACAAGGGATGACCGCCCCTGCCCGGATTGCCTCCCTGCTTTTCCAGCGCATAGCTGACCGCAGCATACACCTCCGGAGGCTTGGGAAAGGTGGTTGCCGCATTATCAAAATTGACCGGCTGCGCCATACCTACTCCTCCGTATAACTGAGAAATGGCACAGCGCTTTGCTCCAGCAGCCGCAGCACAGAAGCCGCACCAGCCTGCACCTGCAAGCTATAGCCGCAGCCCTGGGCATTGCCTTGCTTGGTCTTGTGCACCTGTGTATGATAGCCTGCCGCCTGTAATACCTTCTGTCCCTTCATAGCATGTGTCAAAGACGGCATCGCAATGGTCGTGGTCATAGGGATCACCTCACTCATAGGATTGACATGCCTGTATACAGGAATGCCATTACTTCATCCTATGCGTTTCGACAGAAAATGCTACCGGGATCCCGTCACTCCTTACAGCTCCGTCAGCAGCACCACACAGTGGGCAGCAATCCCCAGCTTTTCGCCGGTAAAGCCCAGTTTTTCCTCTGTGGTGGCTTTCACGCTCACATCCTCCAGGTCAATCCGGCACACATCTGCAATTCGTTCCTGCATGGCAGGGATAAAGGGTGCCAGCTTTGGCGCCTGTGCCAGAATGGTGGCATCCAGATTACCGATCCGGTAGCCCTTGTCCCGGATCAGATCATTTACAAATTCCAGCAGCTTCATGCTGTCTGCCCCGCTGTAGGTGGGGTCATCGTCCGGAAACAGATGCCCGATATCTCCCAGTGCCAGCGCACCCAGCATGGCGTCCATCAGGGCATGCACCAGTACGTCTGCGTCCGAATGTCCCAGCAGGCCCTTATCGTGGGGGATCTCCACGCCGCCCAGAATCATCTTGCGCCCCTCTGACAGCCGATGTACGTCATATCCGTGTCCGATTCTCAGTTTCATGCCTGTTCCTCCTGCTGTTTCAAAATTGCCTGTGCGATTGCCGCATCCTCCGGTGTGGTGATCTTGATGTTGGTGTAATCCCCCACCGTCATGTATACTTTGCCTCCGATGGCCTCCACCAGCTGACAGTCATCCGTAAAGTCCAGCCCGTGCTCCAGGGCGAAATCCACCCCTTCAAAATATAGTCGGCGGCGGAACACCTGGGGAGTCTGGGTCAGATACAGGGTATGCCGGGGAGGCGTATCCGTAATCAGCCCATCGCTGACTGCCTTAATAGTATCCTTCACCGGTGCCCCAAGGGTTGCACCCCCGAACACCCTTGCATCATGAATGGTTCGTTCGATCTGCTCCGGCTTCACCAAAGGCCGTGCCCCATCGTGAATGGCAACATACTCTGTGCTTCTGGACAGCTTTCGCAGTCCGTTCTGCACGCTTTCCTGTCGGGTATGCCCCCCTATGGTGATGGCGGTCAGTTTTTGAATGCCAAGCCGTCCTGCGGTCTGTTCGATCTCCTGCCGGTCACAATCCCGGCACACCAGGATGATCTCCGCCACACTGGGGCATGCTTCAAAGGCACGCATGCTCATGCCGATTACGTTGGTATCCCCCAGAGGCAGCAGGATCTTGTTAACCCCCTGCATCCGGGTGGCATTCCCTGCGCAAACGATAATTGCCGATGTATCCAATGCAATGCTCCTTCCTTCACAGGGCAACACCGCACATTTCTTATGCAGCGCTGCCATAGAAAATCCGCAGAAGCTGCCTCCTGCGGATTTTGCAGATTTTGTATTACTCATCCCCGAAGGAGACGCCAATGTGCTTTGCAGTCATAACCAGCTCCCCCTTGGGATCCACAAACTTGGTCAGTCCTGCGATATCCGCCAGCTTGTTGGAGGTCACCTTGCCGCCAACAATGGCAACAGAACGGCCATAACGCTCCTGTGCGATCAGCTTTGCCGCATGCACACCCAGCTTTGTGGCAAGCAAACGATCATAGGCATTGGGACTGCCGCCCCGGAGCATATGTCCCGGTACGCATACCCGGGTGTCAATGCCCGTGGATGCCTGCACCTGTGCCGCAATCCGGCTGGTGGCAGTCAGAATCCCTGCTTCTGCACGCTTCTGAGCACGCTGCTTTTTCTTCAGCTTGGCTTCCTCCACGTCAAATGCGCCCTCAGCCACTGCCATAATGGAAAAGCTCTTACCGTTTGCCGCACGCTTCAGCAGTGCCTCGCAGACCTTTTCAATGTCATAGGGGATCTCCGGAATCAGGATAATATCCGCACCGCCGGCAATGCCTGCGCTCAGGGTCAGCCAGCCAGCCTTGTTCCCCATGACCTCACACACCAGGATCCGGGAATGGCTTGCTGCCGTGGTATGCAGCCGATCAATGGCATCCGTGGCAATATCCACTGCGGTCTGATAGCCGAAGGTCACATCCGTGCCATAAATATCATTGTCGATGGTCTTGGGCAGACCGATTACGTTCAGCCCCTCCTGTGCCAGCAGGTAGGAGGTCTTGTGGGTGCCGTTGCCCCCAAGGGTCAGCAGGCAGTCCAGCTTCTGCTTTTTGTAGGTCTCCTTCATATTCTTGACCTTGTCCACGTTGTCCTCCCCGATGACGGTCATCATCTTGAAGGGCTGCCGCTTGGTACCCAGAATGGTGCCCCCCTGGGTCAGAATGCCGGAAAAATCCGAGGGATTCATATCCCGGCACAGGTTGTGGATCAAGCCATAGTAACCGTTGGAGATCCCCACGATCTCTACCTTGTCCGTGCCAAACTGCTGGAAGCATGCCTTGGCAACGCCACGAATGGTGGCGTTCAGTCCGGGGCAGTCCCCGCCGCTTGTTAAAATACCAATTCTTTTCATGATCGATTCCGGTTTGCCGGAAAGCAAACCATCCTCCCTTCCTGTATTTTTTCTGCCCGTGCAGATGGGATTCTAGGGAGTGTTGACACTAAGATAA
>NZ_FR894828.1:0-871 GCF_000434255.1 Ruminococcus sp. CAG:379
AAAGCCGTGGTGGTGATCCTGGCAGTGGTGATCTGAACAGGCGCAGTTGTCTGGATCGGTGCCTCTGTTGCCGCAGCGGTGGCAGCAGGAGCCCTCGGTGCCCGGTACACCCCGGTATTCTCAGCCCGTGCCTGTGCCACGGACACTGGCGGAGACACCTGTGCAGTCTGTTCCCTGTTGTCCATTGCGCCGCATCCGGCGGCAGTCAGAAGCAGCAGCGCAAGGCCTGCTGCCAGCCCTTTCTGCAAACCCATCATGCTCAACACCCCCATCGACCAGTCGGATTCCATTCATTACTTTTAGTATAGCACCGAACCTGCGCTTTGTCAACATGTACAATGTGTTTTAATTTTGTCCGTCTTTTTTGGCGAATATGCTCAAAACGAGATTGGTACATGAAAATTTGGAAAATTTACAAAAAGGTCTTGCATTTTTTCGCCGGATGTGATATACTTGATTAGAAACCCGGATGCCCACAGAAAGCACAGCTATCCGGCATCCGTACTATGCATAAAAACAAGATCCAATCGGATACAGGAGGAGAAACAAATATGAATATTCTTGAACTGATCGGCGGCATTCTGCTGCTGATTACAGTTGTACTGGCCACCGTTCTCTGCATGATGCAGGATCAGAACCAGGATCAGAACATGACATCCGCCATCACCGGCGCCAGCAACGATTCCTTCTACGGGAAGAATGCCGGCAGAACGAAGGAAGCCATCCTTTCCAAATTCACCTGGGTTCTGCTCATCATCTTCTTTGTAGCCACACTGCTGGTGAACATTCTTCCGGTGTATATCAAGTTCTAAGGCAACACCGCATAAAGGCTGTACAGTAGATGTGTCAACAGATTTTTCGTCAGATTGCA
>NZ_FR894829.1:0-23749 GCF_000434255.1 Ruminococcus sp. CAG:379
CTGATGCACAGCCTGGCGATGAGTTCCCGATCAACATCACTGTTAACGAAGGTTCCTTCATCGATGCTAACAAGGAGAACATTGCTTTTGAGACAGCAAACGGCTGGATCAAGATCAAGGAAGAGGAGACCACCACTTCTGAGGAGACCACTACAACTACCACTACTACCACAACTGAGGGCGCTGCTGAGACTTCCGCTCCGGTAGTAACTACATCTGCAGTTACCACAACTAAGACTCCGGATGTTAAGCCTCCGAAGATGGGTGTAGACGGTGCTGCTCTGGGCGTTGTTGGCATGCTGTCCGCTGCTGCTGCAGCTGCTGTAGTTCTGAAGAAGAAGAAGGACTAATTCCGATTTCTCAGAAAGCATGCAAAAAGTATAAGCACTAACACAAAGAAAACGGTGTAGCGAAAGCTGCACCGTTTTTTGCATAGTTGTCCGGAACCCCACATAAAATGAAGGCGGGAGCAGAAGCCACTCCCGCCTTCTATATGCAAAAAAATAAGAGCCAATGGCTCTTATAAAAATAATGTAAAGTGAAACATATGTGTAGAACAAAAGAAAGGAGACAACAAAACGAGTGTAAATAACAAATTGCTTTTACACTGTTATTATTATACCCGAAAAAGAGCGAATCGTCAATCATTTTGGGCGAAAAATCGGGAAAGAGAAGAAAAATAGTGATTTTGCACAAAATTCCTGAAATGGATTCGGCATAATGATAAGCAGATTCTGCCGCAGCGGAATTTAAATTCGTGGGAATTCCCGAAAAACCGTGGGATATCCGCAATGTTTTAGAAAAAAGGTATTTACAAAAAAGGCGTTTTGTGATATCATGTATTGTAATGGGTATAGTGCGCGCCACGCACAATTGCCTAGGGCAATGCCCCTTGGATCCTTCCCGGAGCACTGCTACTAAATACTAGGAGGACAAACCAATGGCAAGAAAAAAGAAAACCATGGACGGTAACAATGCTGCCGCTTATGTATCCTATGCGTTTACAGAAGTAGCTGGCATTTACCCGATCACCCCTTCAAGCCCCATGGCTGACTACGTTGACCAGTGGTCCGCACAGGGTGTGAAGAATATCTTCGGGACCACCGTCAAGGTTGAGGAAATGCAGTCTGAGGCTGGTGCAGCCGGTACAGTGCACGGTTCCCTGAACGCTGGTGCGCTCACAACCACCTATACCGCATCCCAGGGTCTGCTGCTGATGATCCCCAACATGTACAAGATTGCCGGCGAACTGCTGCCGACTGTTTTCCATGTATCCGCACGCTGTGTTGCTTCTCACGCACTGAATATTTTCGGCGATCATTCCGACGTGTACGCATGCCGTCAGACCGGCTTTGCAATGCTGGCTGAGACCAACCCCCAGGAGGTTATGGATCTGGCTGCTGTTGCACATCTGGCTGCAATTGAGAGCCGTGTTCCTTTCATCAACTTCTTTGATGGTTTCCGTACCTCCCACGAGATCCAGAAGATCCAGGTTTGGGATTACGCTGACCTGAAGGAAATGTGCAACATGGACGCTGTGAAGGCATTCCGTGAAAGAGCTCTGAATCCGGAGCATCCCACTATGCGTGGTTCTCACGAAAATGACGATACCTTCTTCCAGCACCGTGAAGCATGCAACAAGTACTATGATGCTGTTCCCGCAATCGTTGAAAACTACATGAACAAGGTCAACGAGAAGCTGGGTACTGACTACAAGCTGTTTAATTACTATGGCGCAGCTGACGCTGACCGTGTAATCATTGCAATGGGTTCCATCTGCGATGTGGCTGAGGAAGTCATTGACTACCTGAACGCAAAGGGCGAGAAGGTTGGTCTGGTAAAGGTTCGTCTGTACCGTCCGTTCTCTGCTGAGAAGCTGGTAGAGGCAATCCCGGCTACTGCAAAGAACATTGCTGTTCTGGACAGAACCAAGGAGCCCGGTTCCATCGGCGAGCCCCTGTACCTGGATGTAATTGCTGCACTGAACGAGCAGGGCAGAACCGCCAACGTGATCGCTGGCCGTTACGGTCTGGGTTCTAAGGATACACCTCCGGCAAGCATCTTCGCAGTATACGAAGAGCTGGCAAAGGCTGATGCAAAGAGAAAGTTCACTCTGGGTATCCACGACGATCTGACCTATCTGTCCCTGGAGGAGAAGCCCTCCCCGAATACTGCGGCAGAAGGAACCATCGAGTGCAAGTTCTGGGGTCTGGGCGGCGACGGTACCGTTGGCGCAAACAAGGACTCCATCAAGATCATCGGCGACCATACCGACAAGTATGTACAGGCTTACTTCCAGTATGACTCCAAGAAGACCGGGGGTATCACCGTATCCCACCTGCGGTTCGGCGATCAGCCCATCAAGAGCCCCTACTACATCAACAAGGCTGACTTCGTTGCATGCCATAACCCCTCCTACATCATGAAGGGCTACAAGATGGTCAATGATGTAAAGCCCGGCGGTAAGTTCCTGATTAACTGCCAGTGGACACCTGAGGAACTGGAGAAGCACCTGAATGCTGAGACCAAGCAGTATATTGCAAAGAACAACATTCAGCTGTACACAGTAAACGCAATTGACATTGCCGCAAAGATCGGTCTGGGCAAGCGTACAAGTACCGTACTCCAGTCCGCATTCTTCGCTCTGGCAAATGTTCTGCCTTCTGAGGATGCCATCAACTATATGAAGGAAAAGGCAACCATGAAGTTCTCCAAGAAGGGTCAGGACATTGTGGACATGAACCACAAGGCTATCGACGCCGGTAAGGACGCTCTTGTGAAGATCGACGTTCCGGCTGCTTGGGCAACCGCTGTTGACACTGCTGCTCCGGAAGCATCCAAGGGTCCGGCTAAGCTGGTCAAGATGGTTGACGAGATCATGAAGCCTGCCGGCAAGATGGATGGTTACTCCATTCCTTGTTCCGCATTTGCCGATCATGTGGATGGTACCTTTGAGCAGGGCGCTTCCGCATACGAGAAGCGTGGCGTAGCTGTGATGGTTCCGACCTGGAACGCTGAGACCTGTGCAAAGTGCAACAAGTGTGCATTTGTATGTCCCCACGCTACCATCCGTCCCTTCGCTATGAACGCTGAGGAGGCTGCTGCTGCACCGGCAAACACCAAGAAGGCTCCCAAGCCCATCGTAAAGACTGATTACACCTATACACTGGCAATCTCCCCCATGGATTGTATGGGATGCGGCGTATGTATCGGCGTATGCCCCACCAAGTCCCTGACCATGGTTCCCAGAGAGGGCGAGGAGGATCAGCAGGCAGTATTCGATTACTGTGTTGCAAAGGTTTCCGAGAAGCCCGAGGTTGCTACCGACGCTACTGTCATCAGCAGCCAGTACAAGCAGCCGCTGCTTGAATTCTCCGGCTCCTGCGCAGGCTGTGCTGAGACCTCTTATGCACGTCTGATCACCCAGCTGTTCGGCGACAGAATGTATATTTCCAACGCAACCGGTTGTTCCTCCATCTGGGGCGGCCCTGCTGCAACCTCTCCGTACACCGTAAACAAGGACGGCTTTGGCCCGGCTTGGGCAAACTCCCTGTTTGAGGATAACGCAGAGCACGGTCTGGGTATGTACCTGGGTCAGAGAGCAATCCGTGAGCGCCTGATCAACGATGTAAAGACCATTGCAGGCTCTGAGAAGGTTTCCGATGCTGTGAAGGCTGCTTGCGAGCAGTACCTGAACACCCTGGAGGACGGCAAGGAGAATGCAGCAGCAACAAAGGCTTTGGTTGCAGAGCTGGAGAAGATTGACTGCGATTGCGAGGCTCGCGCTGACATCCTGGCAAACAAGTCCTACCTGTCCAAGAAGTCCATTTGGATCTTCGGCGGCGACGGCTGGGCATATGATATCGGTTTCGGCGGCGTTGACCACGTTCTGGCAACCGGCGAAGACGTAAACATTATGGTATTTGATACCGAGGTTTATTCCAACACCGGCGGTCAGGCTTCCAAGTCTTCCAACATCGGTCAGGTTGCACAGTTTGCTGCAGCTGGTAAGTCAATCGCAAAGAAGCGTCTGGCTGACATTGCAATGTCCTACGGCTACATTTATGTGGCACAGATTGCAATGGGTGCGGACATGAACCAGACCCTGAAGGCAATCAAGGAAGCTGAATCCTACCACGGCCCGTCCCTCATCATCGGCTACGCTCCCTGCGAGATGCACAGCATCAAGGGCGGTATGACCAACTGCCAGGCAGAGATGAAGAAGGCTGTTGACTGTGGTTACTGGAATAACTTCCGGTACGATCCCAGACTGGCAGCAGAGGGCAAGAATCCCTTCATGCTGGACAGCAAGGCTCCTACCACCTCTTATCGTGACTTCATCATGAATGAAGCACGTTACAGCTCCCTGACTCGTTCCAACCCGGAGAGAGCAGATAAGCTGTTTGCCAAGGCAGAACACACTGCAAAGGATAGATACGATTATCTGTCCCACCTGGCTGAATTCTACGGCGAAGTAAAGTAAGCAACCCATAAAAAGAGCGGCATGGCGAAAACCATGCCGCTTTTTTGCGTAAGGCAACGCCACACAATTCTTTGCGGTGTTGTCGTAAATAGAAAAGAACATGCCACAGCACCGGGATGACGCTGTGGCATGTTTTGTATAGTGGAATCAGCAGATCCGCTCTGTGATGAGTCCGCAGATTTCCTTTAAGTGCTGGGCGAAGAAGAAGTGTCCGCCGGAGAAGCCGAAATAGTCGCACTTGCCGCCGGTGAATCTGTCCCAGCCCCGGAGATCCACGTTCCGGAGAATGTGATCCTCCTTGCCGTACAGCACGGTGATATCACAGCCGAAGGGAGCTTCTTCCGGGGTCAGAGTGAACCGATCCGCCATGCGCACGTCCGTGCAGAGAATCCGGTTCAGCATCCGGCGCAGCTCCGGATCCGTATCCGGAATGGTGGTGCTGAGTCCACCCTGGGCGAAAAACTGCACCAGCTCTTCATCGGACAGATGGTCGGCGTTCAGCATCCTTGTACCGTCACAGGGGGCGCATCTGCCGGACATGAAGGCATGCCGGGGGGTGGGCAATCCGGCGGTTCGAGTCTGGCGGATCAGCTCCGCAGCCAGCAGGGTGCCCATGCTGTGACCGAACAGGGCGTAAGGCTCCTGTTCCAGCAGAAGGCGATGGGTCTGGATCAGATCCGCCACGCAAGCGGAAACCTCCGTCAGCAGTGGCTCCCCGGATCGGGTGAACCGACCGGAAAGCTCCATGGGCACCACCTTCAGATCCCGGGGCAGGTACCGCTTGAAGGTACAGTAGCTTTTGGCAGAGCCGCCGGCGTGGGGCAGAAAAAACAGTACCATGCTCAGCCCCCGATGGGTGTGCCCTTTTCGTTCAGCAGGTTGAAGATCTCTCCAACGGTGCTGATGGATGCCACCAGGGACAGAGGAATGTTCAGTTGATAGGTTTCCGTGATGTGGGAGCCCAGGCCGAACAGCCCCAGGGAGTCCAGATACAGGTCGTCATACACGTCGGTGCTTTCGGTGATCTCAGCGGCATCCACTCCAACGTAGTCGGAAATGTGCTGCTTGAATTCGTCCCAGTTCAGATTGTTCATGTTACTTGTACTCCTTTTTTCTCAGATACTTAAACTGAATTTTGCCGATGTCCTTGGGAATCTCCTCCACCAGAACCACCTTGTCGGGGATTTTGTAGGCGGACAGCTTGCCGTCAAAGTAGTGGGCAAGGGCGCCCCGGGTGATCCGGGCATCCCCCTTCGGCTGGATGTATGCCACGATCTGCTGCCCGATTACCGGGTGGGGTTCATCGGTAACAGCGGCAGCGGCAATATCCGGATGGGTCAGCAGGCATGCTTCCACTTCCTCCGCATGCACCAGGTTGCCGCCCCGCTTGATGATCCGCTTGCTTCTGCCGGCAAAGCGCACTGCGCCGCCGGGCAGCTTTGTCACCAGATCTCCGGTGCAGAACCAGCGTCTGCCCTGTTCGTCCCGGAGGATCTTTTCAGCGGACAGCTCCGGATTGCCGAAATATTCGGTGATGACCGCATCCGTAAATACGCACAGCTCGCCGGTTTCCCCTTCGTTGACCTCGTTCCGGTTCTCGTCCAGCACCTTCACGTCCGTAAAGGGCAGCTTCTTGAAGTCGCTGGGATCCGTATCCCCGTCCAACTGGGAATCCCACACCACCATGGTGGCGGTCTCGGAGGAGCCGATCACGTTGATGACCCGGATGCCCAGCCGGTGTACAAAAATGTCTGCCAGTTCCTTGGGCAGCACCTCGCCGGCAAAGTAGCATACCCGGACGCTGGACAGATCGTACTTGTCAAAATCCGGGGTGGACAGCAGCACCTTTGCCAGGGTGGAGGTGAGCTGGATCACGCTGATGTGGTATTTCTGGACGGTTTCCAGGAATGTGACCGGGTTGAACTGGGGCTGGTACAGCACGGTGCCCCCCTTGAGAGTCATTTGCAGTCCCATGCCGAAGCCCCCCTGGTGGTACAGGGTCATGCCCAGCATCATTACGTCCTCGGCGGTAAAGTGCAGGTGGGAGCCCATATCCTCCTGGGAGATCAGGAAGCCCTCATAGGGCACAGCCAGTACCTTTGGGGTGCCAGTGCTGCCGGAGGTGCATGCCAGGGACATGGTGTGTTCCGGTTCCGGGGTAAAGGGGGCGCATTCCATGCCGCAGTAGTCCCGCAGGAAGGTGTCCTCGGTGATGAATACCGGATCCGCCGGCAGCGCCTCCTGGGGAGCAAAGCAAATACACTTGTCCTGGGAAAGCTGTCCGGGTACCAGGGCGCTGACTGCGTCAATGATCCGGTTGTTCCGGTATCTCTCCGCCAGGAAACAGATCTTCACAGTGGTGGCAGGGCTCAGACGGGACAGCTCCAGACTGCCGCTCTGGGGATCCATGGGCACAGGCTGCGCCCCGATGCGGATGGCGGCCCAGTATACCAGGTACCATTCGATGCTGTTGGGCATAATGATGCCCACCTTGTCGTTGGGCTTTACTCCCAGCTTCTGCATGCCGGAGCCAAGCCGGGCGGTCATCTCCATAAACTCCCGGTAGGTCAGGGTGTTTTCATCAATCCGCAGCAGCACTTTATCCGGGGTCTCCGCTGCGTACTTGCCGTAGTAATCGAAAAATGTCTTACTCATGTTACTTCCTTTCCGTTAGACGATCCGCCAGAAAATCTGCTGCCAGATGCTTGACCCAGTGGAACTGCTCTCCCACGGGCATGGCATGCATGATGGTTTCCTCGGATACATAGGCAGGCTTTTCGGAAATGTAGATCTTCTCCTTGTAGCCGATGGCCTTGTCAAACAGTCGCAGGGAGGCTTCCGTGTCCATCCAGTTGTCGTCGTCGCTGTACGCCATCAGGAAATCACAGCCGACCGTGCCCTCCTCGATCTGCTTCATGCCCTCCAGATAGTTGTCTGCATACTGGAAGGAGGACCACCTGCCCCGTTTCATCCATACCGGAATGGAGCCTTGATCCGCAAAGTGCATCAACAGCGGGAACAGGCTGACGCAGCATTTTGTTTCCGGATGCTTGGCGGAGGCACGGAAGGCATAGCCGCCCCCCATACACAGACCAAAGTTGCCGATCCGGTCAGCATCCAGGTCTGCCCGATTTGCCAGGAAGGCGTAGATGCCATCAAAGGCAGCCTCCAGCATGGGGCCGCCGCACTTGATCCCGTTGTGGATCACGGCTGCTCCGGCACCGGGCATGTCCGGCGTCAGCACTGCGATGCCCCGTTCCAGCAACGGCTCTGCCAGCATTTCCAGCTCTTCCTTGCAGCTGCCGATGCCGGAATAGGTGATGACGCAGGGGTAGGGATCCTGGCTGCCATCGTCCGGGAAGTGCAGATATGCAGGCAGCACCCCTTCCTTGGTGGGGATCTCCACATATTCCACCTTATGGTCACAGTAGCCGGTGTACTGGCTGTAGGCATGTGCCAGACCGTCGTAGATCTCGGTTTTTTTGTCAATGTCCTCGGTGTTGATCATGTAGCAGGCATAGTGGCACTGTGCCGCCAGCTTGTAGTATGCCCGGGCGGAGATCCGGTGACCGCTGTCCACAGCCTGCCGGGCAAGATCGTTGTATTTTCGGATCTTCTCCGCCCATTCACCCAGCCATACGCTCTGGATCTGTTTGCCGCTCATCACCTTGATGCCGTCGATCTTCTTGAGGATGTATTCAATATCAAAGGGGTTTGCCCCGAAGATCATGGAGCGTGTCACCACCGGGTTCAGCAAATCTCTGATGGCCCATTTCATTGTGCGTCAGTCCTTTCCGGTATATTTCCAGGCACTTTCCCGTGCCATTTCTGTAAACTGCATGTAGATCCGGTGAGGATCCACGCCTGTATGCTGCCGGAACAGGGCAAGCATCCGATCCGCAAAACGATCCAGAAACGCTTGCTTTTCCTTGGAACATTCCTGGGGCAGCACATAGCGGAATTCCGCAAAAAATACTGTATCGCCGGTGCCGTTCATGCGCATATCGCAGGAATCCAGCATAGCCATCACCGCAGCCAGGGGCTTGTTGAGCAGCTCTGCCGCTGTTGTGGCGGTATCCAGCAGCAAAGCCTCTCTTGCTGCCGCATCCATGGGGTAGTTGGTTTTCAGTTGGCAAATTGGCATAGAAGTTCCTTTCGTGGGTTATTCGTATTTGCAGAACACCAGGGAAGCGTTGTGGCCGCCGAAGCCGAAGGAATTGGACAGGGCGGTGCGGATGCGCTGCGCTCGTGCAGTGTTGGGGATGTAGTCCAGATCCAGTGCAGGATCCGGAATGTCATAGTGCAGGGTGGGGGGCAGCATGCCGGTTTCGAGGGCTTTGACGCAGGCAATGGCTTCCAGGGCACCCCCTGCCGCCAGGGTGTGGCCGATGGCTGCCTTGATGGAGGACACGGGCACCTGCTTTGCCCGCTCTCCCAACAGAGACTTGACCGCCATGGTTTCATACAGGTCGTTCAGGTTGGTGGAGGTGCCGTGGGCGTTGATATAGTCCAGCTGCTCCGGCTGTAAGCCGGCGTTTTCCAGGGCGGCGGCCATGGTCTGTGCCATGCCGGCGCCGTCGGTTTTCGGAGCCGTCATGTTGTAAGCCTCGCTGTCCATGTGCGCCCCTGCCAGGGTACAGTAGATCCGGGCACCCCGTGCCTTTGCGGTCTGCTCCGATTCCAGGATCAGAGTACCGGCACCTTCCCCCATAATGAAACCGTCCCGATCCCGGGTGAAGGGGTGGCAGGCGGTTTCGGGATCCGGGTTCACGGACATGGCGAGGAGCTGGTTGAAGCCCTTGATGACGGAGTGGGTAACCGTGTTGGAAACGCCCCCTACGATCACCGTGTCGTACATGCCCGCTTCGATCATCTGCTTGGCAATCGCCATGGCATAGGCAGAGGAGGCGCAGGCGGTGCTTACATTGAATGCGGCACCGGTGAGCCCATACTTGATGGATACCATGGCAGGCAGCTCACTGGGCATTTTCCGCAGGGTGATGTTCAGGGGCTTGTCCAGCTCCGCATCCTCCAGAGAATTGTCAATGACCCCGTAGATCACAGCCACCCTGGAGCGGTCACAGGCAGTAAAGTCTATGCCGCTGTCTGCAACCGCTTCTCCGGCACTGGCGAGTCCGGTACGGGTGGCACGGGTGGTGGCGCTCAGCTGGCGTTTTTTCCAGTAGCGGGATGCTTCTGCTTCAAAGGAATCCGGCACCTGGGCAGCGACCTTGGTGTCATGCTCCTCTGTGGAGATCCGGGTAATGGGGCTGATGCCGCCCTTGCCGGCGATCAGATTCTCCCAGTATTCCGAAACGGTATTGCCGATTGCGGTGACTGCGCCCAGCCCGGTAATCACAACTCGATTCATAATTACACCTCAGAAAAAATAGTATCCCAGACCTGCGCTCCGGCAGGCTGGTAGGATGCAAAACCTGTGGTTTGGTAAAAACGATCCAGAACGGCGGAAAGCGTTTCCGCTCCGTATGCCTGATACAGTTCTTTTGGGGTCTGTGCCAGTCCCAATGTTTCCTGCATAGCACGAGCGAACAGCGCCCGATCCCCGTTGTATTCTCCCAGAGCGTGTGCCATTTCGTTCAGCAGCAAAGCGGTCATATCTGCCGTCGCCCGGGAAGCATCCCCGGATGTGTCCGGCATGTGGGCTGCTGCATAGTCCAGGAAGGACAGGGGCGCAGGGGAGCATCCCGCATCCAGCAGCTGCTTCATAGCGGTATGACCGTATGCCAGCAGCCCGGCGTTCCGGGGAATCCGGAACCGACCGGGGTCTGCTCCCATAAGCCCTACCCCCACGCTGTCCAGGATCTTGAACACAGGTGCGGTGGGCATCAGACCGGACAGCGCCTTGTCTAACTGTGCCGGGCTGACCCCGTATTGCTCCAGCAGCACAAAGCCATGGGCAACGGCACAGGACAGGATCTGGTTGAGATACATGTGGTAGGCGCCCTCCAGGGGCAGTGGCTCCTTGCCCCAGGGGCAGTGGCTCCTTGCCGATGCGCTGCACCAATGCGGCAACGGCTTCAGCGGTTTTTGCACTGGTTTCCGGCAGCAGGTTCAGCTCCACAAAGCCGGTGAGCCGCACCGGGTAGAAAAAGTGCATGCCGGTACACCGGGACAGATCCTGCACCGGGGCGAAAATGTCCGCCACCGGCAGGGAAGAGGTATTGGTCAGCAGCAGGCAGTCCGCCGGGACGATCTGCGCCAGTCTGGCGAACAGCGCCTGCTTGGCGGCAAGCGCCTCCGGGATGGCTTCCAGTACCAGATCGCAGCCGGCAAAGTCTCCGGGATCCGCCGTAAAGGTGACAGCCTGTTTCCGGTCTGCAAGCTGCTGCTCCGTCAGCAGCCCTCGCCGATGCTTCCGATCCAGCTGCTTCTGTAGGTTGGCGGCATGCATTTCCGTGTTGTATGGCTCCAGGATCACAAACCGATCCTCTCGGAGCTTGTCAAAGAGCAGGTTGAAAATATCCTGCCCCATTTTGCCGAATCCGGCAATGCCCAGCTTCATAGTTCTGCTCCTTCCTGTAGATACTGCCGAAGCAGGGGGAGACTGTCCTCATCAGAAAAATGCGCCCTGTGGCTGCTGATCCAGTCAATGAGTGCTACCGCCTGGGCATAGCCCTGTTTTTTGCCGCAGAGGAAATCCGCCCAGCCCAGAGCGTAAGCGGTTTCTGCCGGGATCAGTTCTCCGGACATGACCAGCCTGTAGGCGTTGGACATGCCGCACAGCTTAATGGTGCGTGCAAGCCCTCCCAGAGCAGGCAGGATGCCGAAGGTGGACTCCGGCTGTCCCACCCGGGCGTTTTTCTCACAGATCCGGTAATGACTGTTGACAGCGATCTCGCTGCCGGAGCCGATGCAGAATCCGGTCACCACGCTGACCACCGGGAAGGGCAGACTGCGCAGGAAGGTGAAATGCCGCTTTTGCTTACAGTGGGCAGGGGGCAGGCGCTTCCCGTCAAAGGACTCGGCAGCGGAACGCTCTGCCAGGGCATCCACATCGGCGCCCACGCTGAAATGCCTGCCGCCGCCCCGGATGATGAGCCCCCGGATGCCGGGCTGGGTGCTGCGAAGCTGAACCTGATCCATGATCGCTTCGTACTCCCGGAAAAATGCTCCGGTCATCAGATTGTTGCCGGGGGCGGACATGGTCAGAGTCAGGATACCGGCTTCTTCGGTCAGGGCAAAGGCTGTTTCTTCAGGCATGGCTCTTTCCTCCGTTCTTCTGTTCCATCAGCCGGTAAAAGGCAAAGGACTCCTGTTCCAGCACGGTCTGCACCGGGTCATGCCGGGCACAGAGGAAGCATGCAGTGATTTCCGCCGCCTGCTGTGGGGTCTTTCCTGCGAACAGCTTGTCCGTCAGAGCGGATACGCCCCCGGAAAAGCTATCCGCATCCTCTGTCAGCATACAGAAATTCTCCGGTTTTCTGCCGCACAGAAGCGATGTCCGCTCCGCCGGGCATGCACCGGTAAAGGGCACTGCACTGATGCGCAGATCAAAGGCAGCCAGCAGAGCCGGATCCCAGGTGTTTGGATCCGGCAGGGCAGCGGCGGTCAAAAAGGGAACCTGCGAAAGCCAGTTCCGCAGAAGGGCTTCCCGGGAAGATTCCGCAAGAAAAAAGCCGTCGGTCAGGAACACCAGCAGCATGCAGGGGGTTCCCAGCCGGTCACGGCTTTCGTATATTTCAAACAGGGATCCCGCATCCGTGACGGTGGTCACGAACGGGGTGGTTTCAATCTTCATGGCTGTCACGCTCCATCAGTTCTCGGGCTGCCTGGGGAATATCGCAGATGATCCGCTCCCCATTCACATAGGCAAGCTTGCCCCGGATGCGGCAGGCGGTCAGCCCGGTGTTTGCCTGTATGACGATATGGGTGTATCTGACCAGTCCGGCGGAGCAATGCATTTCGGTTTCGATCCGCACCGGATCTAAAAGATGCAGTTCGTGGAGATACCGCAGGCTGCTTTCCAGGATTACCGGAAACAGCCCTTCCTTTTGGAGCAGCTCCACCAGGCCGTATCGATTCAGGCAGTGCCACATGGCGGCTTCGGCATAGTTCAAGTACACCGCATTGTTCACATGTCCGAAGGAGTCCAGCTCGTACCCCCGGACGGTCAGTTCGTAAGTGCTTTTCATTTTGCTTGGTTCGCCTCCGCCAGGACTTGTTCAAAGCCGCCCTTGGAGGGATCCTCTACTCCTGCCTCTGCACGCTCCATGGTTTCCAGGATGGTGCGGATCTGGAGGGAGGTGTTGGTGCCGATCAGTTCCCGGAGAAACGCCTTGGCAGGCTCTAAGGGGTTCTTTCCTTCGCACAGGGTAGTGACCAGTCCTGCTTGCAGGGCATCCTGGGCGGTGAGCATTTCTCCCCGCAGGCACATGGACAGCGCCTTTTCCCTGCCCAGCAGCCGGTACAGCCGCTCCATGCCCCCCATGCCGGGGACGACTCCGTGCATGATCTCCGTCAGCCCCAGAAAGGCGTTGGGGGCGCAGATCCGGAACTGGCAGCTCAGAGCAATCTCCAGCCCGCCTCCGAAGCAGCCGCCCTGAATGGCGGCGGCAGTCAGAATGGGCAGGCGTTCGATGATGCGGAGCAGTGTTCGTGCAGCCTCCAGCTTCCGGGAGATGTCATTGTTGGCAGCGTCCCTGAACAGGGACACATCGGCCCCGTGAGAAAAGTGCCTGCCCTTGCCGGTGATGACAAGTCCCTTGATTCCGGGGTTGTCCCTCAGAAAATCCAGCAGCACGGACTGTTGAATAAATTCCGGCTCTGTCAGCAGGTTCTTTGGCCCGTTGTCCAGAGTCAAAACCGCAAGCGCTCCATCTGCCTCCAGGGTGGATAAATTGGAACGGATCATGGCTTACTGATTTACAATGTCGTTGCCGTACTGGTAAATCTTGCAGAACATGGTTACCACGTCGGACATGGTGTCCATGGGCGCCTTCAGCATGTACTTGCCGATGCTCTGAAGCTTGACGTCCAGGTCATACTTTTCTGCGGTCATTTCGATCAGCTCCACGAACATCAGGGAGTCGCTGCCCAGATCCTCCTGGGGATTGGTGTCCATGGTGATCTCATTTCTGTCCACTTCGCACTCCTCTGCGTAGTAATCAAAGATCATGTCCGTGATTTCCTGTCTGATTTCTTCGGTGATTTCTCTCATGGTCTGTTCCTCCAAAAATAGTTTGTATCATGAAAAATTATACGTCTTGCAGCGAATGAATTTTACACTTGCGGCTGCGGAGCCGGGAGAATTTTTTCACGGCACCGTTGGCGCTGACATCGTAGAATGCGGTCACGCCCAGTTCCTCCAGCTTCCGGAGGGCAAGATCCCACCGGATGGGCGTCATCACATTCCGCTGATTTTCCAGCATGATTTCCTGTCCGCTGGTCAGGATCCGGTTGTCGAATGCGGAAAGGATGGGGTAGTCCGGATCCCGGTAGGGGATGGATCCGCAGAAGTCCACATATTCCCGGGCATAGTTCGCCAGAATGGGGTGATGGTAGGCGATGCCGGTGCCGAAGGGGATCGCCTTGATGGCGCCCTCCGCCAGCATCAGCTCCAGTGCCCGGCGGACAGCCTCTGCCCTCCCGCTGATCATGGTGCAGAATACCGAATTGCCGCTGCCGATCACAAGCTCCTCCCGGGAAAACCGGGGGAACAGCAGCTGCTGTGCGTCCTCATATCCGAAGCCGATGACCACACCCATGTCCAGATCCATGCCGGCGTTGGCAAGGTTCTGCATGGTGGCACGGTTCATGAGAATGATATGGTGGGCAAAGGTATCCGGCACGGAGCCGAAGCAGGCACTGATGCTGACGATGCCGGAGCTGTACCCGGCGCCGATGTCCGGGACGATGCCCTGTTGGATGTAGTGATCAAACACCACCCGGTCGCACAGCAGGGAAATGAGCCATTCGGCAACCCGCCGGTCAAACGGGGTGTTCCGCTCCAGGTCGGTGTGCAGACCCAGCCGGGAAAATGCCTCATCCCTGGCGGTCAGATAGCGTTCCATCAGGACCGCAGGCAGATTCACCAGCAGCTTTTCCGGCTTGGATCCGATGCCATTGAATAAAAATGCAGTTTTATAATGATTCACAGAATGCCCCTTACAGATATACTATTCTTATGCTAGCATTTATAGTGAACAGTGTCAATATTCCGGGGCGGATGCAGGGGCAAGTTCGTTTAGATGGACAAAATAGGGGGGAATTTTGGGCTGTTTTTATGAAAAGTGTAAATTATACGCCCTGTATATTGCTTAGGCAGAAAAAGAACGTCTCCGGCGCAAAAGCGGAGACGTTCGGAAGGATCAGTCCACCTTGTCCACCTTCATCAGATTGGTGGTACCGGAAATGCCCAGAGGCAGGCCGGCAGTGATGACGACCATATCTCCTGTGTGGATATAGCCCGCCTTTTTGGCGGATTCCACAGCGTGCAGCAGCAGCTCATCGGAGTTGGTTTCCTCCTGGATCATCAGGGGGAGCACGCCCCAGGACAGGTTCATCTGCCGACAGATCCGCTCACTGGGGGTGCAGCTGATGATGGGGCAGGTGGGACGGTATTTGCTGATGAGCCGGGCGGTCTGTCCCTGCTTGGTGACGGTGACGATGGCCTTGGCGTTCAGGTCATGGGCAGTGGTCACGGTAGCGTGGGAAATGGCGGTGGCAATGTTGCAGAATACATCGGATTCCCGGCGGGAGAACCGCTTTTTATAGTCAATGTCTTTTTCCGTTGTCCGGGCGATCAGCGCCATGGTCTTGACGGATTCCACCGGGAAGGAGCCGGCAGCAGTTTCGCCGCTGAGCATAATGGCGCTGGTGCCGTCATAGATGGCGTTGGCAACGTCGGTGATCTCTGCCCGGGTGGGACGAGGATTGTTGATCATGGATTCCAGCATCTGGGTGGCGGTAATGACCTGCTTGCCGGCATTGTAGCCCTTGTGGATCAGATCCTTCTGGATGGAGGGAATCTGTTCAAAGGGGATCTCCACGCCCATGTCGCCCCGGGCAACCATGATGCCGTCCGCAGCCTCCAGGATCTCGTCGATGTTTTCCACGCCCTCCAGATTCTCGATCTTGGCAATGATGCGTACATCGAACCAGCCCAGGCTCTGGGTGAATTTCCGCAGATAGTTGATGTCCGCCGCAGTGCGCACAAAGCTTGCCGCAATGAAGTCAAAGCCCTGCTTTGCGCCGAATTCCAGGTCGTTCATGTCCGCATCGCTGAGGAAGGGCATGCTGAGCTTGACGCCGGGCACGTTGATGCCCTTATTGTTTGACAAGACGCCACCGTGAATGATCCGGCAGATGATGTCGGTTTCGGTGACCTTTTCTGCCAGCAGTTCTACTACGCCATCGTTGATGAGGATCCGGTTGCCGGCGCTGATGTCATGGGGCAGACGTTTGAAGGATACGCAGCCCTCCTTGGTGTTGCAGAGGATATCCCGGGTGGTGAGGGTATAGGTATCTCCGTCTTGGATCTTGACCGGTTCATCGTTCTCGAACTTTCCCAGTCGCACCTCCGGCCCCTTGGTGTCCAGCATGGTGGCGATGGGCAGACCCAACTCGTTCCGCAGGCGGCAGACCATGTCGAAGCGGCGCTTCTGCGTTTCGTAATCTCCGTGGGAAAAGTTGAAGCGGGCAACGTTCATGCCGCTCTTCATCAGATCCCGCAGCACGTCGATGGAATCCGTTGCGGGTCCCACCGTGCAGACGATTTTGGTTTTTCGCATATATGATTGCTCCTTTCAGGCACAGGTTTGTACACTCTGATGTATAGTATACAGGATTGCATCGGTTAGGTCAAGTTACATTTTGGCAAAAAAAGCGGGAAACATCGGCTTTCTTGTGGAACCGGCGGAAAAGGGCTCCCCGGAAGCCGGTTTTTTTGGCAGAAACACAATTGACGAGGGGAGGAGAATGTGGTATAGTAATCTGATGAAAATTTGAAATACGGAAAAGGAAGAGAATATGGAACAGACAGAGCTTTTGGGGAGCAAGGCGGAAAAGCGGCAGTTTCGGCGGATGGTGATGGCGCTGGTGGTGCCTATGGCACTGCAGAATCTCATCAATGTGGCGGTGAATGCGGCGGACGTGATTATGCTGGGCAAGGTCAGCGAGACCGCCCTGTCCGGCGCATCTCTGGCAGGGCAGGTGCAGTTTATCATGACCCTGATCTTCTTTGGCATCACCTCCGGCGCGGCAGTGCTGACGGCGCAGTACTGGGGAAAGGGAAATACGGGTGCCATTGAGCGGATCATGGGCATTGCCATGCGGATTTCCCTGTGCGTGTCCGTGGTATTTACCCTGGCAGGGGTGTGCGTGCCGGAGCTTTGTATGCGGATCTTCACCAGTGAGCCGGATGTGGCGGCAGAGGGTGCAAAGTACCTGCGGGTGCTGTCCTTTACCTTCCCGGTGATGGCGGTAACGATCATTTATCTGAATATCATGCGCAGCGTGGAGCGGGTAGTGATCTCCACAGTGGTATATTCCGTGTCCCTGGTGCTGAATATCCTGTTGAATGCAGTGCTGATCTTCGGTCTGCTGGGATGTCCGGCACTGGGCATTGTGGGTGCGGCGGTGGCAACCCTCTGTGCCCGGATCGCAGAGCTGGTGATCGTACTGATCTATGCCCGGCGGAAGGACCATCAGGTACACCTGCGGTTCCGGAACCTGTTTGTGAAGGATCCGGTGCTGTTCAAGGATTTTCTGCATTACGCCCTGCCGGTGATCCTCAATGAGCTGATGTGGGGCGCAGGCTTTTCTATGAACTCCGTCATCATCGGGCATCTGGGAAGTCCGGCGGTTGCCGCCAATTCCGTTGCCCAGGTGACCCGGAATCTGGCGACTGTGGTTGCGTTTGGAATCGCAAACGCCACGGCGATCCTGGTTGGCAGAACCATCGGGGAGGGGGACGTAAAGCGGGCAGAGGTCTATGCCAAGCGCTTTGTGCGGCTCACCCTGTGCGCCGGGGCTGCGGCTGCGGCAGTGGTGCTGCTGGTACTGCCCATCATGCACAAGGTCATGACCCTGTCGGAGCAGGCTCACAGCTATCTGACGGTGATGATGCTGGTGATGAGCTACTTTGTCTTTTTGCAGGCGTACAATACCACCATGGTGGTGGGGATCTTCCGGGCGGGGGGCGATACCCGGCTGGGGCTGATTATTGACGTAAGTACCATGTGGGGTGGCTCCATCCTGTTCGGTGCCCTCTGTGCCTTTGTGCTGAAGCTTCCGGTGGAGGCAGTGTATGTGGTGCTCATGAGCGACGAGGTCATCAAGGTGCCCATTACCACCCTCCGGTACCGACAGAAGAAGTGGCTCAAGAATGTGACCAGAGAACTGTAAGCCGGTTGCCTGAATTTTTTTACATTAGCAAATAGCATTGTCAAAACGCTTGCTTTTTTTCGCTTTATCCGGTATAATGGAGGTACAGCACCGGGAATGTCCGGTGTCAACGGAAAACGGTATGCGCCGTGTATATGAAAGGAGTCATTGATATGAAGAACGTAAAACGACTGCTGTCCTGCCTGGTATCAGCAGCAATGTGCATGTCCCTGCTGCCGGCAGCCATGATGCCGTCGGTTTCTGCGGAACAGGATCCGGAGTATATTCTGATGCTGGGAGACAGCATTGCATCCGGTTATGGACTGGCAGAGGGCGAATACAGGTATGCGGATTACCTGAAGGAATACCTGGGGATGGAATCCATCGACTATGCAAAGCCGGGTCAGACCACCGGGGAACTGCTGGAGCTGGTGAACAATGAGGAGGTACAGATCGACATTCCGCTGGCTTCCGTGATCTGTGTGTCCATCGGTGGAAACGATCTGATTGACACGGTGGAGGGCTACCTGAACACCCTGCTGGAAACCTACAACACCAACAACGGTACCTCTCTGACCCTGAAGGAATATATCCAGACTGTGGTTGCAGTGAATGACGACCTGCAAACCACCATGATCCTTAAGCTGACTTCTCTGCTGAACAAGGCTGCCAATACATACAAGACCAACATTCAGCAGATTGAGGCAAGCCTGCTGGAGCAGAACCCGGATGCGAAAATCGTGGTACAGACTGTGTACAATCCCATCAATATGGAGAATCCGGTTGTGAACGGGGTGGATTACTCCAGCAAGCTCAAGCAGATCCGGAAGTTTGCTTCCGAGCAGCTGCTGACTTTGAATGATGCATTGCAGCAGACAGAGGGTCTGACCTATGTGGACGTGAACGCTGCATTCAAGGATATGGAGTGGGTTTACACCAATATGGATCCCTCCAACGGCTTCTGGCAGATGGATGTACATCCCAACGCTCTGGGGCATGCAGTGATCGCAGCGGAGATTCTCAACAGCCTGGGGGCTGAGGGCGGCAGCTGTGAACAGTTTAACCAGGTGCTGCTGAACAATGCAGAAAAAATGAGCGATGCGGAATATGACCGGGTCCATGCGCAGCTGGATAACTTTATTACAACCGGCAAGGATGGCATTGTATACTCCATTGCCGGCGTCAAGGGCAAGCCCGGCGAGACCGTGGATGTGCCTATCACCATTTCCGGCGATACGGGTACTGCCGGCATGGTGCTGGAGCTGCAGGCGGATGCAGGTCTGACCATCAAGCGCCGTGTGGCAGGCAACGCATACGAAGGGGCGCCTACCTGGAATCCCAAGGCCCTGACCTATGTCTGGGCTACCGTAGACGGCAGAAACCAGGTTGCTGCGGATGGTGCCGTTCTGGCAACTCTCCAGTTCACCATTGCTGAGGACGCTGTCAACGGTATGTACGAGATCAGCTTTGATGAGGCGAAGTGTGATATTGTAGACGAAAATGGCGTTGCGCTGGACGTGACCTTTGAAAACGGCGGCGTGGAGGTATACGGCTCCACTGTACCGGAATACCAGCTGGGTGACGTGAACATGGATGGTGCTCTGACTGTTGCAGACGCAGTAACCGTACTGCAGGCATGCGCACAGGTTACAGCAGGCGGTGAAAGCCCGCTGACCAATCAGCAGAAGAAGCTGGCTGACATGAACCAGGACGGCAATGTTTCCGTTGGCGATGCAGTGGACATTCTGGTGACCATTGCACAGTCCATGGTGGGCTAAGAGCCGGATAAGCAGAATCATTGGGAAAAGCTGTGGGAAACCGCAGCTTTTCTTTTTGTCCGGCTTGCACTGACCGGGGAAGTGTGGTATACTGTTCCGTAGGACTGCGCAAAGCAGTGTGACAGAGAGTTTGCGAAATTCAGAAAGGACGTATCATGATTACTGTTTCCAACGTGAGCCTTCAGTTCGGGGGCAATACCCTATTCAAGAATGTGGATCTGAAATTCACCAATGGCAACTGCTACGGCATCATCGGCGCCAACGGTGCAGGCAAGTCCACCTTCCTGCGGATCCTGTGCGGGGATCTGGAGCCTACCACCGGAGAGGTCATCATTCCCAAGACGGAGCGGATTTCCGTGCTCAAGCAGGATCACTTTGCCTATGACGCTTATACGGTGTTGGATACGGTGATCATGGGCAACGCCCGGCTGTATGAGATCATGCAGCAGAAGGATGCACTGTACGCAAAGGAGGATTTTTCCGAGGCGGACGGGGAACTGGCAGCGGAGCTGGAGGGGGAATTTGCGGAGCTGGACGGCTGGGAGGCAGAATCCAACGCATCCAAGCTGATCCAGGGTCTGGGACTGGATGAATCCCTGCTGTATCAGCAGATGTCCGCCCTTACCGGTAACGAGAAGGTGAAGGTACTGCTGGCACAGGCGCTGTTCGGCAATCCGGATATTATCCTGCTGGACGAGCCTACAAACCACCTGGACATTGAGGCGATCCGGTGGCTGGAGGAATTTCTGGCGGAATACTTCGGAACGGTGCTGGTGGTATCCCATGACCGGCACTTCCTGAACAATGTATGTACCCACATTGTGGATATCGACTACACCAAGATCAAGATGTATGTGGGTAACTATGAGTTCTGGTACGAATCCAGCCAGATGATGCAGCGGATGATCAAGCAGCAGAACAAGAAGGCGGAGGAAAAGATCGCAGAGCTGAAGTCCTTCATCGAGCGGTTCTCCGCCAACAAGTCCAAGTCCAACCAGGCCACCTCCCGGCGGAAGCTGCTGGAGAAGCTGACGGTGGAGGAGCTGCCTGCCTCCAGCCGGAAGTATCCCTTCATCGGTTTTACCCCGGATCGGGAACTGGGCAAGGAGATCCTGCAGGTCAGCGATCTGTGCAAGACTGTGGACGGGGTGCCTCTGCTGCATCATGTCAGCTTTACCCTGGGGCGCACGGATAAGGTTGCCTTTGTGTCGGAGGATGAGCATGCCATTACCATGCTGTTCAAGATCCTGATGGAGGAGGAACAGCCGGACAGCGGCAGCTTCAAGTGGGGAGTATCCACCTCTGTATCCTACTTCCCGGTGGACAATTCTCCCTTGTTCAACGGCTGTAAGCTGTCCATCCTGGACTGGATGCGGCAGTTTTCCGCCAACGATGAGACAGAGACCTATCTGCGGGGATTCCTGGGGCGGATGCTGTTTTCCGGGGACGATATATTCAAGCCGGTGGAGGTGCTGTCCGGCGGCGAGAAGGTGCGGTGCATGTTCTCCCGGATGATGCTGTACGGCTCCAACGTACTGGTGCTGGATCAGCCCACCAACCATCTGGATCTGGAAAGCATTACGGCAGTGAACAACGGACTGGAAAGCTTCAAGGGGGTTGTGCTGTTCTCCTCCCATGACCATGAAATGCTGCAAACGGTGGCGAACCGGGTTATTGAGCTGACGCCGGAGGGATGCATCGACCGGCAGGGCACTTATGAGGAGTATCTGGAATTCCGGAAGAACAAAAAGGCGTGACCAATGGAATCATATAAATATGATCTGCATGTGCACACCCGGGAGGGCAGCGCATGCGGCAGAGCATCCGGCGCAGAAATGGCGGAGGCGGCTGCACAGCAGGGCTATGCGGGGCTGGTGATTACGGATCACTTCTTCAACGGGAATACCACCGCTGCGCCGGAGCTGTCCTGGCAGGAGAAGGTGCAGGTGTTGAAGGAAGGTTATCTCCACGCCAAGCAGCGGGGGGAGCAGCTGGGGCTGGAGGTATTCTTCGGCTGGGAATTCGGCTACAGCGGCTCGGATTTTCTCACCTACGGACTGGATACGGACTGGCTGCTGGCGCACCCGGATGTGCATAAGCTGCCCCTGTACGACTATTTGCAGCTGGTGCGGCAGGCGGGCGGCATGACCATTCATGCTCATCCCTTCCGGGAGGCATGGTATGTACATGTCATGCGGCTGGTGCCGGAGCTGGAGGATGCAGTGGAGGTGTACAATACCTCTCACCAGGACCCGGCGTTCAATGCCCGTGCCGCCTGGTATGCGGAAGCCTATGGGCTGACCGGCGTGTCCGGTTCGGATGCCCACAGCCAGGAAGCACTGAAGGGGGGCATTTTGCTGCCCCATCCGGTACACAGCATCCGGGAGCTGATGACAGCCATCCGGAACCGGGAAATGGTGGGGCTGTGTACGGGAACAGAAATAGAATGGAAATCAGAAAGGAGAGACCGTGACAGCGGTCGGAGGTAGTTATGGAGCCGGATGGCAGTCGAATATGGATTTATGTGTTGCTGATCCTGGTGTTTGCTCTGCTGAAGGGAGTATACACCGCCTGCGAGTATGCGGTAACGGAGGTCAACGACAGCAAGGTCAAGACCCTGGCGGAAACAGACCCCAGGTATGCAAAGTTGTTGAAGCTGATCGAGGCGCCCCAGAAGATGATGCTGGCGTTTTCCATGCAGCGTGCTCTGTCCTGCGTGATGATCTCTATTTTAGCAGTGATGCTGCTGGATGCGGTGCTGGATACCCGGGTGGAGCTGCAGCTGCTGCACGGGGGCGCTGCAGGGTGGATCCGTGCCGGTATGCTGGCAGGGCTGCTGCTGGTGACTACGGTGCTGATCTCCTCCCTGACGGAGCAGCTGCCGAAGCGGTTGGTGCATCGGCACATTGACGGCTTTGCGGTAGGCTGCGTAGGGGCGGTGCGCCTGTTGACCTGGGTGCTGGCACCGGTGGCGTTGCTTGCCCATGGCTTGACCTTTGTGGCATGCAAGCTGTGTGGTCTGCCCACGGATGATGTACGGGACAGCGTTACCGAGGAAGAAATCCGGATGATGGTGGAAGCAGGAAACGAGACGGGTGCCATCGAGGAAAGCGAGCGGGAGATGATCAACAACATCTTCGACTTCGGGGACACAGTGGTGTCCGAGGTGATGACTCACCGGACGGACATCATCGGGGCGGAGCTGCACGCAAAGATCGGGGACATCGTGTATCTTGCCATCAACGAGGGGGTATCCCGGATCCCGGTGTATGAGCAGACCATTGATAACATTGTGGGAATCGTGTACGTAAAGGATCTGCTGTGCCTGGTGGGCTGTGAGCATTGTGAGGATTTCACCCTGGAGCAGTTCCGGCGGGATGCTCTGTACATGCCGGAGACCTGCAAGTGCCGGGAGGCGTTTGAGCAGATGACCCGGGCAAAGCAGCAGATGGCGGTCATTTCGGATGAATACGGGGGGACTGCGGGCATTGTGACCATGGAGGATCTGCTGGAGGAGATCGTGGGGAGTATTCAGGATGAGTACGACGATGAGGCATCGGAGCTGGAGCAGCTGCCGGATGGAGGCTATTCCGTGGACGGTGCGGCGGATCCGGAGGATATCCTGCCTAAGCTGGGGGTTGCTGTACCGGAGGATAACCAGTATGATACCATGAGTGCACTGATGGTGGATCTGCTGGGGCGGATTCCGGAGAAGCAGGAACGACCTGCGGTGGAGTATCAGGGGCTGAAACTGACGGTTTTACAGACAGAGGACAACTGGATCTCCCGGATTCGGGTGGAGCAGCTGAGACCGGCAGGGGAGCCGACAAAATAACATTTTATAATGCACAAACAGACCAGAGTTTTCAACAGGTTTGTTTGTGCATTATTTTTCTGCAAAACGCCTTGACTTTTTTCAGCATCCATGGTATGATATTAAAGCTGTCACAGACGAGATAAAATCACCTCAAAAAAGAATTTGAAAAAATTCAAAAAAGGGGTTGACAAAATCGAAAAGATGTGATAGAATAAAAAAGTACCCCGCAGGAGCGGAAAACCTGGTATCTTGAAAATTGAACAATACGAAACACGAAAAACCCTTGAAGATTCAAGGAACCGAGAGGTTTCATGAGTTTTGGAAAGT
>NZ_FR894830.1:0-383 GCF_000434255.1 Ruminococcus sp. CAG:379
AATTATTCACCACAGTGCTGGGGATCATCGGGACGGTCTGCGCCATCGTGTTCGGCTACATCGCATTTCACAGGAACAGCAAAAACGATGATGAAGCGGAGGGGAAGAAGGACGGCGTACTGCTCACGGAGATCGGGTACATCAAGTCCGGCGTGGACGACATCAAACGCAAGCAGGAGAAAGAGGACGAGCGGCATGTGCAGGTCGTTTCCAGGCTGACAGCGGTCGAAGCGTCCGCCAAGCAGGCACACCACAGGCTGGATAGCCTGGAGGGGAAGATGACGGAGAAATAAAACCAGCCCCAGGGGTTCATCCTCTGGGGCTGTTCATGTGTCATATTTCGTGTCATATATGTGTCGAAAAGGCGGTACAATGTGCATATT
>NZ_FR894830.1:540-4709 GCF_000434255.1 Ruminococcus sp. CAG:379
AATCGTCGAGGTGACAGGACTTGAACCTGCGGCCTCTGCGTCCCGAACGCAGCGCTCTACCAAACTGAGCCACACCTCGAAAGCGGTATTATTCCCAAACCGCTTTAACAGTATAGCACAGATTGATGAAAAAGTAAAGCCCCAAAACTGATTTTTTTGCTGAAAACAGAAAAATTATGAAAATGTACAATTTGGGGGTTGAAATTTTGGATGGTATATGGTACAATTGTATTGTACTTTCAGGAATGCAGATTCCGGAATATAGGTGTGCGGGCCCTGTGCAACGAAGCGCCGTGAACCATGTCAGGCGGGGAACCGAGCAGCATTAAGCGGTTGTTTTCGTGTGCCGCAGCAAGCCTGCACACCTATGTTCCGGAATTTTTATAGGCAGTGCCGCAAAAAACCGGTTGAATAGTGCAGACTGCATGCAAGCGGTACTGCATCCGGCACTCCTGTATCATCGAATGGAAATTTGTCGGCAGATGCCCTGCAGGAGCCGCAATCGGCCTGCGGGTGCTGCCTGAAGTTTTGCTTCGCCGGTGCGGCGGCGCATGACACACGGAGGGCGTATGGGGGACAAACTTCGTCAGCTTGCAGGACTGCTCCGGCGAGCCGCCGAAAAGGCGCTGATACCTGCGCTGCTGACCTGCCTGGTAGCTGTCCCGACAGTGGGCAGCTCCATGGAAATAGACTGGGGTTCGTTTCAGGTTCTGCTGATCGTCTGTCTGGCACTGTATCTGCAATGGATCATCTCCCTGCTGCTGGTGTATTGGCAGCAACGGGGCTTTCACATTGAACGGACGGATGCGGAGATCATCGGCAATGCCTTCGGGGGCATGGGAAAAAAGAGCCGCATGTTCTGCAGGGCACTGGCGGATGTATGCGACAACAACCTGGAGGAAGGACTGGATGGTTTTCTTGCGGTGCTGGAAATGCAGGGACTCACGGACAAGGAGCGGCAGCTTTGCCATTTCTACATCGGTCGTTGCTATCAGATGACCGGATGCAGCGCCAATGCGGTGCAAAGCTATCAGCGTGCCCGGGAGCTTGGCATGGACAACCCGTATCTGCTGCTGTTCCAGGCTCGGAGCATGACGGACAGCGGTGCTTATGAGGCCGCACAGACAGTGTATGACCGGCTGTTGGAACTGGAACTACCGGAGTTTTCCTGCATCCGCACGGATGTGGGCATGCTTTATCTGCGGCAGCATGACGGAGCAAAGGCATTGCAGTGGTTTGAGGATTCCATCGCAAAGGGTGAGAATGTTGCCTTTGCATATGGCGGCTGCGCCTTGGCATGCCTGCTGCTGCGGCAGCCGGAGCAAAGCCAGCTGTATTACGAACAGGCGGTCACCAACCGGATGGCTGACCTGGAGGGATTCCGGGAATATTATGCAGAGCTGCGGGACGCAGTGGAGCATCCTCTGGCAGGATGACCGGGAAAGGAGATGGAACGGATATGTATCAGGCGCTGTACCGGAAGTGGCGGCCCCGAACCTTTGACGATGTGATCTCACAGCCCCACATTACCACTACTCTGAAAAATCAGATCCAGAGCGGTAAGACAGCCCATGCCTATCTGTTTACCGGATCCCGGGGCACGGGAAAGACCACCTGCGCCCGGATCTTTGCAAAGGCCATCAACTGTCTGCATGCTACTGACGGGAACCCCTGTCAGCAGTGCGAGATCTGCCGGGATGCCGAGGCGTTTTCCCTGTCGGATATCATCGAGATCGACGCAGCCTCCAACAACGGGGTGGACGATATCCGGGAACTGCGGGACGGGGCGGTGTACACCCCGGAGCGATGCAAATATAAGGTGTATATCATTGACGAGGTACACATGCTGTCCCAGAGCGCTTTCAATGCGCTGCTGAAGATCATGGAGGAGCCGCCGGCGTTTGTTAAATTCATCCTTGCCACCACGGAGATCCACAAGGTGCCTGCTACCATCGTATCCCGGTGCCAGCGGTTTGACTTCCGCCGGATTTTGCCGGAGGATATCACCGCCCGGCTGCTGTACATTGCGGGGGAGGAGCAGCTGACCCTGGATGCACAGGCGGCACGGCTCATTGCCCGGCTGTCCGACGGGGGCATGCGGGACGCTTTGTCCCTGCTGGATCAGTGCGCCGCATACGACAGCAATATCACCCTGGATACGGTTTCAGCGGCGGCAGGCATCGCCGGACGGGATGCCCTGTTTGACCTGCTGGATGCTATGACCCAGTCGGATCCGGCAAAGGCAGTCCGGATCCTGGACGAGTTGTATGCCAAGTCCAAGGACATGCTGCGGCTGTGCGAGGAGCTGATCGCCCAGCTGCGGAATGTGATGCTGTTGCATGTGACCAACGGGGACACCTCCTTGCTGGCATGTATGCCGGAGGAGATCACCCGGCTGGAGGGAATCCGTTCCGCCATGCCTTTGCAGCAGGTCATCGACCGGTTGTCGGTGCTGCAGGCATGCAACGAGCGGCTTGGCAGAGCCATCAACAAGCGGGTGGAGCTGGAGCTTTGTCTGATCCGGCTGTGCAGTCCGCAGATTTCACAAAAATCCCCCCAAACCCTTGACAATTCTCAGATTTATGATAAAATAAAACAGTTGGAAGCCACCATTGCCGCACTGCGGCAGGGGGGGTATCAGCCCATCCGACCCCAGGAAAAGCCTGTGGCTGCACCGGCGGATCGTGTCCATCCGGAGGAGCCGAAGGTGGATATGTCCAAGCTCCGGCAGGAGGATTTCAAGCCCCTTGCCAATTGGGCGGAGGTGCTTGCCGCATTCAACAAGGTGAATCCTGCCGTGTCCGGCACGCTGGCAAATTCCAAGGCATTCGTCAATGGCAATCTGCTGTTGATCTTTGCGGAAAATGCCCTGTTTATGCAGCTGTTCCGACAACGGGAGCATGCGGTTTCCCTTGGGGACTGCATTCAGCAGGTGCTGGGCAAGCGATATGCCATCCGGGCAAAATGCAGCGTCAAAAAGCAGGAGATCTCTCCGGCGGACGCATTGATTCAAAAGGCAAACAGCAGCCAGATCGAAACGGCTGTTGAATAAGGGCGGCGCTCTTTGGGCATCGTCCGGACTGCATCCTTGATGCGGTCAATGAAATGAGGATAAGGAGTTAAAAACATGAGAGCAAGAATACCGAAGCAGGGCGGCGCCCAGGATATGAACGCAATGATCCGTCAGGCACAGAAGATGCAGGATAAGATCACCGAATTGCAGGAGGACATTGAAGCACGGGACTTTACCGCATCCGTCGGAGGCGGCGCAGTTGAAGTGGTTGTGACCGGCAAGAAGAACATCAAGTCCCTGACCATCAAGCCGGAGGTTGTGGATCCGGAGGACATTGAAATGCTCCAGGATCTGGTAATCAGTGCAGTTAACGAAGCCATTGCCAACGTGGAGAAGGTCACCGAGGAGGAAATGACCAAGGTAACCGGCGGCGTTTCCCTGCCCGGTCTGTTTTAATTGATCCATGGCTGACCACAATGCACTGCCCCTGGTGATCCTGGCGGAGCAGTTTGCAAAGCTGCCGGGGATCGGCATGAAAACTGCCCAGCGGCTTGCCTACTATGTAATGTCCATGTCCGAGTCGGATGTACAGACCTTTGCGGATGCCATTTTACAGGCGAAGCATAGGGTGCACAACTGTGCGATCTGTCAGAATCTGACGGAGCAAGAGGTCTGCCCCATTTGCGGAGATGACCGACGGGATCACAGCATCATCTGCGTGGTGGAAAGCCCCAAGGATGTGACCGCCTTTGAGCGGACGGGGGAGTACAATGGTACCTACCATGTGCTTCACGGGCTGATTTCCCCCCTGGACGGGGTATCCCCGGACGATCTGGAGATCAGGAGCCTGTTGGCACGGCTTCAGTCCGAGCCTGTGACCGAGGTCATCATGGCAACCAATCCCACAGTGGAGGGGGAGGCTACCGCCATGTACATCGCCCGGCTGCTGAAGCCTATGGGGGTGAAGGTATCCCGTCTGGCGTTCGGTCTGCCCATCGGGGGTATTCTGGAGTATGCGGACGAGGTGACTCTGTACAAGGCTCTGGAAAACCGGAACGAAATATAACAAACAGCCGCATCATGGGGTACATGGTGCGGCTTTGTATGTAAGGCAACACCGCACAAAGCATGTCTGGCGGCTTGTACAGCATCTGTT
>NZ_FR894831.1:0-972 GCF_000434255.1 Ruminococcus sp. CAG:379
GACGGTTTTAATGCCATGATTGCAGATGCATGGGCAGGCAGAATTGACCTGATTGTTACGAAATCAGTATCTCGTTTCGCCCGAAACACTGTGGACAGCCTGACGACGCTCAGAAAGCTGAAGGAAAAGGGCGTGGAGATCTACTTTGAAAAAGAAAACATCTACACACTAGACTCCAAGGGCGAACTTATGATAACCATCATGAGTTCTTTAGCGCAGGAAGAAAGCCGATCTATTTCGGAGAATGTGACATGGGGACAGCGAAAGCGTATGGCGGATGGCAAGGTCACAATGCCTTACGGACGATTTTTGGGATATCGTAAGGGAGAGGACGGGCTTCCTGAGATCGTACCGGAGGAGGCTGAGGTTGTTAAGCTCATATACAAGTCTTTCATGGAAGGGCTTTCATACTATAAGATCGCACAGTTTCTGATGAGCCGAAATATTCCCGCCCCTGCCGGCGGTGAGAAGTGGTACACACGAACTGTGGAAAGCATTCTCACGAATGAGAAGTACAAGGGCTCAGCGCTGCTGCAAAAGAAGTTTACTGTGGATTTCCTGACGAAAAAACAGAAGGTCAACGAGGGTGAAGTTCCACAGTATTTCATCGAGGACAGCCATCCTCCGATTATTGATCCGCAGGAATTTGAGCTTGTGCAGGCGGAAATAGCAAGGCGCAAGGAAATTGGAAAGGTCTACAGCAGCAGTAACATTTTCTCAACAAAACTGGTATGCTCCTGCTGTGGTGGTTTCTTCGGCTCTAAAGTTTGGCATTCTACCTCCAAATACCGTCGTGTGATCTGGCAGTGCAACCACAAATTTTCCAAGTCTTCCGGAAACGAAAAGTGTAAAACGCCACATCTTTATGAGGACGAGATAAAAAAGCGGTTCATCGAGGTGTGTAATCGGATCGCCGCTGATAAGGAGAACTTCGTAGCTTCCTGCCGACAGATCGTGGATATGCTTTCCGAC
>NZ_FR894832.1:0-8613 GCF_000434255.1 Ruminococcus sp. CAG:379
TTCCCCTGGGTTGTCTCCCCAAGATTCTGGTAGATGGGTCATGCGTATCCGCAGCACGCAGAGCATAAAGAACCGCACACAATCTAATGTCACGCAAAACAAAAGCGCCGCCTCCCAACCGGAGACGGCGCTTGCATTATTTCGCATCAAACAAGCCCTTCAGCTTTTCAAAAAAGGACTGTCGCTTGGCATAATTCTTGTCGCTGAGGGAATCCTCGAACGCCTTCAGCAGATCCTTCTGCTTCTTGGTCAGATTCTTGGGCACTTCCACGACTACCTTCACATACTGGTCGCCGTTGTCCGTCCGATGGAGCCGGCGCACGCCCTTGCCCCTGAGCCGGAACACGGTGCCGGTCTGGGTACCCTCGCCCACATGGTACTTGACATGCCCGTCAATGGTGGGCACCGTGATATCGTCCCCCATGACCGCCTGGGTGTAGGTAATGGGGATCTCGCAGTGTACATCGTAGCCGTCCCGGACAAAGAGGGGATGGGGACGCACATTGATGACCACGTTCAGGTTGCCGCTGGGGCCGCCGTTGATGCCTGCATCACCCTGGCCGGACACCCGGAGGGTCTGACCGTTGTCGATGCCCGCAGGCACATCCACCTTGATGGTCTTTGCCACCCGTACCCGGCCTGCGCCCTTGCACTTGCTACAGGGATTGCTGATGACCTTGCCCTTGCCGCCGCAGTGGGGACAGGTCTTGGTCTGGGCGATCATGCCGAAGGGGGTGCGCTGATTGATCTTCACCGTGCCCCTGCCGTGGCAGTCCGGACATACCTCCGGAGAGGAACCTGCCGCAGCACCGGTACCGGCACAGTCTGCACAGCATTCCATCCGCTGAACCTTCACCTCTGCACGCATGCCCTTGCACGCCTGCATAAAGTCAATATTCAGCCCCACGTTCACATCCTTGCCCTGTCTGGGGGCATTGGCACTGGAGCTGCGGGAGCCGCCGAATACGCCGCCAAAGAGATTCTCGAAGATATCTCCCATGTCGGCAAAGCCGCCCTGCATGCCGCCCATGCCACCCATACCGCCCATGCCGCCGTAGCTGGGATCCACACCGGCGTGACCGAACTGGTCATATTTCTGACGCTTCTCCGGGTCGGAAAGCACCTCGTATGCCTCGGTGACCTCCTTGAACTTTTCCTCGCATTCCTTATCGCCCGGATGCAGATCGGGGTGGTACTTTCGTGCCATGGCGCGGTACGCTTTTTTGATCGCTTCCTCGTCAGCGTCCTTCTGCACGCCGAGCACTTCATAATAATCTCGTTTTTCAGCCATAATTCCGGTCATGCGTTCCCTTCAGGGAATGCATATCTCCTTTCACGAAAATACATGATGCCTCGACGCAGCTGCTGACGCCCTCCGCCGCCGTCCATGTACGGAGACAGGGCGGAAACCAGGCCCGCCCATGTTCTCTATTCCGATTGTAGCATATGCTTACGCTTCTGTAAAGTCTGCGTCTACCACGTCGCCGTCATCGCCGCCCGGATTGCTGCTGCCGCCGTTCATGCCGCCCATGTTGCCCATGTCCGGCTGACCCTGTGCTGCGCCTGCCTGCTGGTATACCTTGCCGGACAGGTCGTAGAATGCCTTTTGCAGCTCCTCGGTCTTTGCCTTGATCTCCTCGGTATTGTCAGTCTTGAGGGCTTCCTTCAGTGCATTGCACTTTTCGGTGATGGGCGCCTTGTCCGCATCGGTTACCTTGTCGCCGAAGTCGGTCATTGCCTTCTCGCACTGGAACACCAGGTTCTCGCCGTTGTTCTTGGCATCCACTGCCTCACGGCGCTTCTTGTCCTCCTCCGCATACTTCTCAGCGTCCTTGACAGCCTTGTCAATGTCAGCCTCGCTCATGTTGGTGGAAGCGGTGATGGAGATATTCTGCTCCTTGCCGGTGCCAAGATCCTTTGCGGAAACGTGTACGATGCCGTTTGCATCGATATCAAAGGTTACCTCGATCTGGGGGATACCACGGGGCGCCGGTGCAATGCCATCCAGACGGAAGGTGCCCAGCTGCTTGTTGTCCCGTGCGAATTCACGCTCGCCCTGGAGTACGTTGATATCCACCGCAGGCTGATTGTCTGCATAGGTGGAGAACACCTGGGTCTTCTTGGTGGGGATGGTGGTGTTTCTGGGGATCATCTTGGTGCATACGCCGCCGGCAGTTTCAATACCCAGAGAAAGCGGAGTAACATCCAGCAGCAGCAGACCTTCCTTTACGTCGCCGCCCAGGACGCCGCCCTGGTATGCTGCACCCAGTGCTACACACTCATCCGGGTTGATGCCCTTGAAGGGTTCCTTGCCGATCTTCTGCTTTACAGCTTCCTGCACCGCCGGGATTCTGGAGGAGCCGCCTACCAGCAGCACCTTATCCAGGTCGGAGGCCTTCAGACCGCTGTCATGCAGCGCCTGATCTACCGGGCCCATGGTTGCCTGTACCAGATCCGCAGTCAGCTCATTGAACTTTGCCTGGGACAGGGTCAGATCCAGATGCTTCGGGCCGGTTGCGTCTGCGGTAATGAAGGGCAGATTGATGTTGGAGGAAGGTGTGGAGGACAGCTCGATCTTTGCCTTCTCTGCGGCTTCCTTCAGTCTCTGCATTGCCATCTTGTCGCCGGTCAGGTCAATGCCCTCTGCCTTCTTGAACTCGGAGGTCATCCAGTCAATGATCCGCTGGTCAAAGTCATCGCCGCCCAGGTGGTTGTTGCCGGCAGTTGCCAGAACCTCTGTAACCCCGTCGCCCATGTCGATGATGGATACATCGAAGGTACCGCCGCCCAGGTCGAATACCATGATCTTCTGCTCATCTTCCTTGTCGATGCCGTAGGACAGAGCCGCAGCAGTAGGCTCGTTGATGATTCTCTTGACGGTCAGCCCTGCGATCTGACCTGCGTCCTTGGTTGCCTGACGCTGGCTGTCGGTGAAGTATGCGGGAACGGTGATAACCGCCTCGGAAACCTTCTCGCCCAGGTATGCCTCAGCGTCTGCCTTCAGCTTTTGCAGGATCATAGCGGAGATCTCCTGGGGCGTGTAGGACTTGCCCTCGATCTCTACCTTGTAGTTGGAGCCCATGTGACGCTTGATGGAGCTTACGGTCTTATCCGGGTTGGTGATAGCCTGGCGCTTTGCCACCTGACCTACCAGACGCTCGCCGTTCTTGGAGAATGCCACAACGGACGGGGTGGTTCTTGCACCCTCAGCGTTGGGGATTACCACTGCATTGCCGCCTTCCATAACGGCTACGCAGGAGTTGGTTGTACCAAGGTCGATACCAATAATTTTTGCCATAATAAATCTTCCTCTCTATGCTTTCTGTTCTGATAAAGATAGTTTACTCGGTTTTGGATGTTTCATCCGGGGGCTACTGGGCAACTGCCACCATTGCGTGGCGGATCACCCGATCCCCGATCAGATAGCCCTTCTGGAATACCTGACACACCATGCCTTCTTCGTATTCCGTATCCGCCGCCTGCTTGATGGCGTGGTGGAAATTCGGATCAAAGGGAGTTCCCAGGGCTTCCATTTCCCGGACGCCCAGCTTCTTGAGCGCCTCGTTAAGCTGTGTATAGATCTTTTCCATGCCGGTCTTGTAGGCTTCATCCGTACAAGCAGCCTCCAGCGCCAGGGAAAAGCTGTCCAGCGCCGGCAGCAGGGTTTCCACCGCTGCAGCAGTGGCATGGGAATAGGTCTCGGTCTTTTCCTTTGCGGTGCGCTTGCGGTAGTTGTCGTATTCGGCGTACAGCCGCAGGTACTTGTCCTTTTCCGCCGCCAGCTGCTCCGCCGGATCCGGTTCCGTCCTGGTCTGCTTGATCTCCGGCTGCTCTGCCTGTTCCGGCTGGGAAGCGGATTCCGCCTCCTGCGCAGCCTCCGGCTCCGTTGCCTTTGCAGCCTCCTCCGGCTCCTGTCCGGCGGTGGTTTCCTCGGTCAGATCCTGTTCTTTTTTCATCGGTTGCACCCCTTCTGTTCTAATGCTGTCCCGGCTCATGTTCATCCTCATCGGAAATGAGATCCGTCAGCTTTTGTGTGAAATATTCAATATAGGGAATGATCTTTGCGTAATTGATCCGCATCGGCCCGATGACCCCCAGCGCACCGGCAGGCTGATTGCCCTTCTGGTACTTGGATACGATCATACTGGAATTGCCGATGACGAAATGATTGCTCTCCTGGCTGAAGAGCACCTGCACGCCGCTGAATGCGTCATCCAGCAGAGGAATCACGGTGTCCGTGTGCTCCATGAACTGGACGATATCCATTTTTTCAAGCTCGCTGCAGGTTAAAAGGTTCCGTGCGCCGCTGACGGTGACTTCCTTCTGCTTCAGATCCCGGGACAATTCATACAGTCCCTGTACCAAAGGGGAAAGGGTGGTCATATATGCGCCCAGTGCGGCGATCAGATCCTGGAGCCGCTGTTCGGACAGATCCTCAACGGATACGCCCTCCAGGTTCTCCTCCATATAATGTGTGAAAAATTCAAGCTGCTCATTGCTCAGATCAAACTCCAGCCGACAGGCTTTGTTTTTGATGCTGCCGTTGGATGTAATCAGCAGGATCACATACAGCCGCTTGCCGGTGGGGATCACCTCCACCTTGGAGATGATGGAAAACTTCGGTGCTGCATTTGTCACTACCGCTGCGCATTTGGTCAGCTCCGCAAGGGCTGTGCCTGCGCTCTGGATCAGCAGCTCCTCGGTCAGAGCACCCTGCGCCTCCAGCATATCGTCCAGCCGCTGCCGCTCCTTTTCGGAAAGCGTCTCGGTGGTCATCAGCTTGTCGATGTAGAGCCGATAGCCGTTGAAGGTGGGGATCCTGCCGGCGGAGGTGTGGGGCTGTTCCAGCAGTCCTAACTGCTCCAGTACCGCCATGTCGTTGCGCACCGTTGCCGCAGAAACATTGATATGAGGCAGTGCAGCGATGGTCTTGGAACCGACGGGCTCGCCGGTCTGCACATATTCATCCACGACAGCAGCCAGAATTTTCAGCTTGCGGTCGTCCATAGCCTCACTCCTTCTTTCAAGTTAGCACCCGTCCGGATGCTCTGTTAGCACTCTATCTCTCCGAGTGCTAAATATAAGATACCACGCCCGTACCATGTTGTCAAGTGGTTTTTGCATTTTCAGCGTTTTGCACAAATAATATCTTATTTTTTGTGCATGTTTGTTGTTTTTGCTCCTGCCGCATTGACAAATCAGGGGGGATATGGTACGATTAAAGGAACTGAACCCGGAACCCATCCGGCAATGTACTATTATAAAGCAGAAAGGCAGGTGCAGCCCTGTGGAGGTAGAGTCCCTGGAGGTGGAGTGGATCGCCGTACTGGATCGGTTCAACAAGCTCAACGCCCGCTATAAGGTGGAGGGGCTGCCCCGGCCGGAGTTCATGCTGCTGCATCTGATCGCAAAAAGCCCCAGCGGCGCCGTAAAGATCTCGGAGCTTGCCGCCGCCCTGGAGGTCACCACCCCGGCAGTGTCCAAGCTGCTGAAATCCCTGGAGGAAAAGTGCGCCGTCTCCCGGGTCAGCGACATTACCGACCGGCGGATCACTTATATCACCATGACCAAGGCGGGCAGGCAGTTGTACGACCGGGCATTGCAGGCACGGCGGCGAATCGGGCTGTCGGTGATGGAGCGGATCGGAGAGCAGGCGTACAAGCAGCTGTTTGAACAAATGCAGATCCTGTACCAGGCCTTTGAGGATGCCCTCACCGGTCAGGACAGCGACATATAGACAGGAGCCGGGCTTCTGTCTTTTTTTATGGACAAATGGGGCGCCCTTGTGGTATACTATAAATATAAATAATAGAAAAATCGATGGAGGAACAGTCTATGACTCTGCTGGCAATTGACGGCAACAGCATCCTGAACCGGGCGTTTTACGGCATCCGTATGCTCACAAGCAGCAAGGGTGTGCCCACCAACGCCCTGTTCGGGTTTTTCAACATCTACCTGAAGGAGGCGGCACAGGTGCAGCCGGATGGGGTGGCGGTGGCGTTTGACCTGCGGAGTCCCACCTTCCGGCATAAGGCGGTGGCATCCTACAAAGCCAACCGGAAGGGCATGCCGGAGGAGCTGGCACAGCAGCTTGCCCCGGTAAAGGAGCTGCTGCGGGGCATGGGCATCACCGTGCTGGAGGCAGAGGGCTTTGAGGCGGATGACATTCTGGGCACCCTTGCCCGGATCTGTACGGAGCATGGGGAGGAATGCGTGATTCTCACCGGAGACCGGGACAGCCTCCAATTGGTGGGGGAGCATGTGCGGGTGGATCTTGCCACCAACAAAGAAACTATTCCTTATACAGAGGAGCGATTCCGGGAGGAGTATGGGTTTGCCCCGGTGCAGCTGATCGATCTGAAGGCGCTGATGGGGGACAGCTCCGACAACATCAAGGGGGTACCGGGCATCGGCCCGAAAACTGCCACGGGACTGATCCAGACCTATGGCACCATTGAGGAGCTGTACGCTCATCTGGACGAGGCAGGGCTGACCAAGGGGGCATACGCCAAGCTGTCCGGGGGGAAGGCATCCGCAGAGGAAAGCAAGTGGCTTGCCACCATCGTAAAGGATGCCCCCATTCCCCAGGATCCGGCAGCGTACCGGCTGAAGGAGCCGGACAAGGAGAGTGTATCCGCCCTGCTGACGGAGCTTGAGCTGTTCAAGCTGCTGGACAAGCTGAAGCTGGAGGCTGCACCGGTACAAAGCAAGCCAGAGCCGGATGCCCCGGTGATCTCCTTGTGCAAAACAGTGCAGCCCCTTGACCGGAGCATGCTGGACGGCTTGACAGACCAGGAACAGCCGGTGGATTTCCTGCTCCGGGCGGATACCTTATATATCCACACGGGAACATGCATCTGCACCACCCGGGAACAGGGGCTGATCCTGGCGTTTCTGGCATCCGGCTGCAAAAAGCGCAGCTTTGACGCAAAGCCTGTGTACCGGTATGCCTTTGCGGCAGACAGCAGCCTGACGGGACTGTGTTTTGACGGTGCCATTGCCGCATACCTGCACGAAGCCACCAAGGCATCCTACGAGATCCCGGCGCTGTGCCGCAGCTTCCACCTGCCCTATGAGGAAGACATGGGGGATACGGCGGACATTGCCGCTCTGCCCGGGCTGTGCGATGCTCTGGCGAACAAGCTGGAGGCGGAGGGGCTGACCCGGCTCATGGAGGAGATCGAGCTGCCCCTGGTGGAGGTGCTTGCCTCCATGGAGCATACCGGGGTGCTGGTGGACCAGGATGGAGTGCGCCGGTTCGGGGATGCGCTGTCCGGAGAGATCCGGCAGCTGGAGGAGGAGATCTACACTCTGGCAGGGAAGCAGTTCAACATTGCCTCCCCCAAGCAGTTGGGGCAGGTACTGTTTGAGGATCTGGAGATCCCCCATCCCCAGGGGAAGAAAAAAACCAAAACCGGCAGCTTTTCCACCAACGCAGAGGTGCTGGAAAAGCTCCGGGGCGCATACCCCATCGTGAGTCTGATCCTCCGGTACCGGCAGCTGACTAAGCTGAATTCCACCTATGTGGCAGGGCTGCTGAAAACCGTTGCCCCGGACGGGCGGATCCACACCTGCTTCAAGCAGACCGAGACCCGTACCGGCAGAATTTCCTCCACGGAACCGAATATGCAGAACATTCCGGTACGCACGGAGCTGGGCAAGGAAATGCGGAAGTTTTTCGTAGCCCCCCAGGGGCGGATCCTGCTGGATGCGGACTACAGCCAGATCGAGCTGCGGATCCTGGCAAATCTCTGTGAGGACGCAAACATGCAGCAGGCGTTCCTGAGCGGTGCGGACATTCATGCTTCCACGGCGGCGCAGGTGTTCGGGGTGCCCCGGGAGGCAGTGACTCCCCAGATGCGGAGCGCAGCCAAGGCGGTGAACTTCGGCATCATCTACGGCATCGGAGCATACTCCCTGTCCCAGGACATCGGGGTATCCGTCCGGGAGGCGGATCGCTACATCAAGCGATATCTGAAGAACTTCCCCAGGGTGGAGCAGTTTATGACCCGCATTGTGGAGGATGCGGAACGCACCGGCTTTGTATCCACCCTGTTCGGCAGACGCCGGGAGGTGCCGGAATTAAAGAGCCACAACAAGATCCAGCAGGCGGCAGGCAGGCGCATCGCCATGAATACCCCCATCCAGGGCACGGCGGCGGACATCATCAAGATCGCCATGATCCGGGTGTACCGGCGGCTTGCCAGGGAGCAGCTGGACGCAAGGCTGATTTTACAGGTGCACGATGAGCTGATCGTAGAAGCCGCAGTACAGTACGCTGACCGGGCGGCGGTGATCCTCCGGGAGGAGATGGAGCATGCCTGGGACATGGCAGTGCCCCTGACAGCGGAGGTTGGAAAGGGAGAGAGCTGGTATGCCGCAAAGGGATGAGAGCATCCTGCTGATGGAGGCGTGCCATGTGGCACAGGTGGCAGCCCTTGAAAAGGCTTGCTTTTCCGAGCCCTGGAGCGAGGCTGCCTTCCGGTCAGAGCTGACCAATCCCCAGGCGCTGACCCTGGTTGCCCTCCGGGAAGGACAGGTTGCCGGATTCGTGAACATCGCCTTTGCAGCAGATACGGCGGACATCAACACGGTGGCGGTAGGGGCAGCCTA
>NZ_FR894832.1:8679-12122 GCF_000434255.1 Ruminococcus sp. CAG:379
CCATGGAGGCATGGATGGAGGGGCAGGTTTCCGCCTACTTTTTGGAGGTGCGGCAGAGCAATGCCCCTGCCATCGCCCTGTATCAGTCCCTGGGATACCGGCAGGTGGGGGTGCGCCCCCGGTATTATCACAAGCCGGATGAGGATGGACTGCTCATGCGGAAAGATGTAGAAAAAGGATGATCTGACATGTATATATTGGGAATTGAAAGCTCCTGTGACGAAACCGCTGCCAGCGTAGCGGTGGACGGCAGGGATATCCGCTCCAACGTGGTGTCCTCCCAGATCGAGGAGCACAAGCTGTACGGAGGCGTGGTACCGGAGATCGCCTCCCGGCGGCACTGCGAGAATGTGCTGGGGGTGGTACGGCAGGCGCTGCGGGATGCGGACGTGACCCTGGAGCAGATCGACGCCATTGCAGTGACCTATGCGCCGGGGCTGATCGGGGCACTGCTGGTGGGGGTCAGCTTCGCAAAGGGGCTTGCCATGGCAACGGGAAAGCCCCTGGTGCCGGTGCATCACATTTCCGGGCACATTGCCGCCAACTACATTGCCCACCCCAGCCTGGAGCCGCCCTATCTGTGTCTGGTGGCAAGCGGCGGTCACAGCCATATCATCGAGGTGCGGAGCCATACGGAATTCCGGGTCATCGGCAGAACCCGGGACGATGCGGCAGGGGAATGCTTTGACAAATGCGCACGGGTGCTGGGATTCCCCTATCCGGGAGGCGTGCACATTGACCGTGCCGCCAGGGAGGGGAATCCGGAGGGGTATGCTCTGCCTCGCCCCACCGTGGCAGGCAGTGCCTATGATATGAGCTTTTCCGGGCTGAAAACCGCAGTCATCAATCTTGCCCACAACGCCCGGCAAAAGGGGGAGTCCCTCCGGTCGGCGGATCTTGCCGCCAGCGTACAGCACCGGATCGCCGGGATGCTGACGGAAAAGACCATGGCGGCGGCAAGGGATCTGGGGTACCGCGCCATTGCGGCGGCAGGAGGCGTCTGCGCCAATACCGGGGTGCGGCAGGCACTGACGGAGGCATGTGACAAGGCCGGGTATACCTTATATATGCCGCCCCTGTCCCTGTGCGGCGACAACGGAGCTATGATCGCCTGCCAGGGGTATTTCAACTACCTTGCCGGCATGCGGGGCGGCCCGGAGCTGAACGCCATTGCCACCCTGTCCATCGAGGACATCGGGGAGAGCCTGAACTAGCGAACAGAGCATGCAGCACGCATGCTCTTTTTTGCAAGCAGGGCTTGCCTGTGGCGGTGAGACAGAAAGAAACTCCGGCAAAATCACCAAAAAGGATGGGAGAAAATGATGCAAGTCCACGTTGACAGTATCGGCGAAATGTGGTAAAATAATTGTGTTAGGCAGTCGAGGGGACCGCCGACAAGGACGGTACCATGTACATATGTAATAGGTGCCGCCGCAAATCATGCGCAGACTGAACCGCTGCGCCCAAAACAGGGAGGTTACACACCATGAGCAAATCCATCACGAAAAAGCTGTTGGCAGGGCTGACCAGTGCAGCCATGCTGGCAACAGCCACTGCAGTCAACCTGACCACAGTACCCGCCGCAGCTGCGGCAGACACCAAGGTAATCTACAGCACCGACTTTGAGGGGGACAGCTTCGACTTCACCCGCAGAGGCGAGGACGAGACCCTGGAGCTGACCACCGAGCAGGCACACGGAGGCAGTCAGTCCCTGTGCGTCAGCACCCGTGCAAAAAACTGGAACGGGCCCCAGCTGGCGCTGGACAATCTGATCGAAGCCAACACCGAATATGTAGTCAACGCCTACGCTATGACACCCTGGTACGCAACCCTGACCCTCAGCATGCAGTACACGGACGCTGACGGCAATACCCACTACGGCAACATTCTGGGACAGACCAGTCAAGGCGAATGGACTGCCTATGAAAACGTGAAATTCAGTTTCCCGGCAGACACCACCGACTGGTATCTGTACTTTGAGGCAAGCGACGCAAACGCAAATATTTATCTGGATGATTTCACCATCACAGAGGCTCCCGAGGTGGAGTTAGAGGATATCGCTTCCCTGGCAGACGTATACCGGCCCTACTTCAAGATCGGTACTGCTATCGGATCCTCCAACCTGGCATCCAAGCCCTTCATGGGACTGGTGGAAAGGCACTTTAATGAAAGCATCACCTTCGGCAACGAGCTGAAGCCGGATTTCGTCCTGGACAAGGCGGCTACCCTTGCCTATATGGAGGCAAATGGCGGGGATCAGACCAATCCCCAGATCTCTCTGACCAACGCAAAGGCGCTGCTCAACTACTGCCGGGACAACAACATTCCCGTCAGAGGGCATACCCTGGTATGGCACAGCCAGACTCCGGACTGGTTCTTCAAGGAGAATTTCAGCGATGACGGAGACTGGGTATCCAAGGAAGTCATGATCCAGCGTATGGAAAACTACATCAAGAACGTGATGGAAGCCCTGGCTGAGCAGTATCCCACTGTGAATTTCTACGCTTGGGACGTGGTCAATGAGGCTTGGACCGACGGCGGACAGCCCCGTACCGCAGGCTCCAACAACACCTCCAACGGCAACTCCGCATGGGTACAGGTGTTCGGAGACAACTCCTTCATTGAGTATGCATTCAAGTTCGCAAGACAGTATGCACCCGAGGGCTGCAAGCTGTACTATAACGACTACAACGAGTACATTGACGGTAAGACCAACGCCATCTGCGAAATGGCAACGGATCTGAAGGCAAAGGGACTGATCGACGGTATCGGCATGCAGTCCCACCTGGCAACCAACTTCCCCTCCGCAGCACAGTATAAGAAGGCGCTGGAAAAGTTTGCGGCACTGGGTCTGGATATCCAGGTAACAGAGCTGGACATCACCACCAGCGACACCAGTGAGGCAGGTCTGGAAACCCAGGCGCAGATTTACAGCGATATTATGGACGCACTGGTGGAATATTCCGACAGTATCTCCGCTGTAGTCTTCTGGGGCGTTACGGACGACCAGAGCTGGCGTGCAAGTCAGCTGCCCCTGCTGTTCGACAAGGACTTCAAGGCAAAACCCGCATACTACTCCATCGTGGACGGTCTGGAACCGGTAACCACCGCTCCCCAGGATACTACCACAACTACCACTACGACCACAACCACTGCTGCAACCACTGCTCCCAGCGGCGATTTCCTGGCAGGAGACGTGGACTGCAACGGCGTGGTAGAGATCAATGACGCAGTGCTTCTGGCTCGTTATGTAGCACAGGATGACACCGCGAAGATCACGGTACAGGGCGTTGCAAACGGAGACTACAACCAGGACGGCAGTGTGGATTCCACTGACATTACCGCAGTTTGCCGCCAGCTGGCACATCTGACGGACGAGGACGCATAAGTCCTGTTCCACCCCACACACAAAGCGGACTGTTCCTTTCGGAGCAGTCCGCTGT
>NZ_FR894832.1:12165-13456 GCF_000434255.1 Ruminococcus sp. CAG:379
GTCAATCCTGCTTCTGGGGACGCTGCTTTTGCAGGGTCTTGGTTTCCTGCTGTACACGGCGGCGGCGGCGGGGATCCAGCAGCATCCGGAACAGCCGGTACACCCCGAAAAAGGGCCGTGCCCACACATGCCTGACGCAGAAGGGCGCATAGGTTCGGTAATATGCCTCCCCGGGAAAAAGCCGATGCCAAAGGTATCGTTTTTTGTCCGGAGCGGCAGGATCCATGTGCATCTGCTGCATCCGGGCGGCAGTCATATTCTCCCCCCAGCGCTGCCTGGTGCCGTAGGTGCCGGAGGAGATGTAGTAGGCAAGCTGCCGGGATTCCTCCTCTGTCAGGGTACGCTGGGGCGCATCCAGAAGCGCCAGGCTCAGACTCCGGCTTTCCGCTTCAAAATCCGTCAGTCCCAGAAGCTTCAGCTCCCGGCGGATGTAAGCCCAATCCAGAGCATCCCCATGCTTTTGCAGAAATACCCAACAGTCCAGCAGATGCCGCAATCCTGTGCCTCCGCCGGAGTAATGCTTATAGGCGTGGGCAAGGAAGTACAGGTAGAAATCCTCCTGGGTCATGGCGTACAGATACCCCTGCCGGCTGCACCGCCGGAGCATGTCTCCGTAGTAGGCATAGGCGTAGGTGCTGTGGGGATCAAACAGCCGGGTATGCAGCTCGTAGTGATACACCGGGGGCTTCTGGTATACATCCTCGTGGCTTTTTCCCACCTTCACGGCGGTGTATCCCCGGGAAATCATAAAATCCCGCACCTGCTGCTGACAGGCACTGTCGTAGAGAATGTCATTGTCGGACATTTGCCGCATGCCCAGCGCCGGGTAGCAGTCCTTTAAAATCACGCCCTTGAGTGGCATGTGCCAGATGTGGTTTGCATCCAGAAAGCGAAACAGCTCCTGCCGTCCTGCATCCAGCAGCAGCACCTTTCGCACTGCCTTGTCCCGGATGGTTTTCAGGGCGGCGGCATCCTCCAGAGAAAGCCGCTCCAGCAAGCCTGCATGCTCAAAGCTCATGCACGCCATTGCGCCCAGGGTATGCTGCTGTGCCAGAGACAGCATGGGACGCAGCTGCATCTGTTCCAGCCGTGCCGGGTCACAGGGAATGTCCCGGAGCCGACAGCTGAACAAATAGAACAGATCCCGGGCGGCGGTAATGGTCTGATCCATGGGCTACCCTCCTTGCAAACGGCGTTTTTTCCGGCGCAGCCAATCCCGGAGCCGCAGCACCGGCAGGCGCAGGGGATACAACCCCACCCACAGCCGCCCATAGAGCCGCATGGAGGGGGC
>NZ_FR894833.1:0-5952 GCF_000434255.1 Ruminococcus sp. CAG:379
ATTTTACGAAAGGAGGACGCACAAAGTGTCGAACTGCAAAACGATTGCTATATGCAATCAAAAAGGCGGAGTTGGAAAGACAACCACTACGGTAAATCGCGGGGTCGGTCTTGCTATACAACCTTTAATTTTTTGATTCCTCTGCGTTTCAGTTCGTAGCGCATAACCTTTGCAAGCGGGCATACCGAAGTTTTATAGATATCCGTTACTTCAAAAGCAGTAGGGTCTACCTTATTGCCCGCACCCATAGAGCTGATAATCGGAGTGCCGGCAGCATTGGCATTCATAACAAGCGCAATTTTTCCTGTTACGGTATCAATCGCGTCAACGATGTAATCATACTCCGAAAAATCAAATTGATCTGCCGTTTCGGGTGTATAAAAGGTCTTATAGGTATTGACGACCGTATCGGGATTGATCTCGTGAATTCTTTCAACTGCAACATCGACCTTATATTTTCCGACGGTCTTCCGCGTAGCATGCAGGGAAAGAAAGTATTGCTCATTGACGCAGACCCGCAGGGCGATTTAACGACCTGTCTCGGTTGGCAGGATACGGACAGCTTGGGTATCACGCTTGCAACGAAACTCACAGATGTAATAAATGAGACGATGAATGACCCTATGGTCGGTGTTCTGCACCACGAGGAAGGTGTAGACCTTGTTCCTGCAAACCTTGAGCTTCCTGCAATGGAGTTTAACCTTGTTAATGCAATAAGCAGAGAAACAGCATTGAGAAATTATCTCAGCGAAGTGAAGGACAAATACGATTATGTACTTATTGATTGTATGCCTTCCCTCGGTATGGTAACAATCAATGCCTTATCTGCGGCAGACAGCGTCATTATTCCTGTTCAGGCTCAATATCTACCGGCAAAGGGAATGACGCAGCTTGTTCAGACCATTTCAAGAGTTAAGAAGCGTATCAATCCGAACTTGAAGATTGACGGTATGCTTCTCACTTTGGTGGATAGTCGTGCCAACCTCGCCAAAAGCACGGTAGAAGCTCTGAGGGAAAACTTCGGTAATCAAATCAAGATGTATCGCACATATATACCGATTGCCGTTAAAGCCGCAGAGACTTCTTCCAAAGGCAAGAGTATTTTTGCCTACGAACCCAACAGTACGGTGTCAAAGGCATACACCGAATTTACGAAGGAGGTGTTAGCCGATGGCAGGAAGAAAGAGCGACTTCACTCTCACGAAGCTCGATGATTTATTTTCTACGCAGGAGCAGAGAGATGAAGAAAAGCTTTCAAAAATCCGAGATATTCCATTAACAGAGATTGACGATTTCCCCGACCACCCTTTTAAGGTGCGTGATGATGAGGATATGGCACAGCTCGTTGAGAGTATCAAGGAACGAGGGATTATCACCCCGGCTACGGTAAGGCAGAAAGAGGACGGCAGATATGAACTCATTTCAGGTCACAGACGAAAAAGAGCCTGCGAACTTGCCGGTTTTGATACGCTCCGCTGTGAGGTCGTTGAGTTGAACCGAGACGAAGCAACAATCCTAATGGTTGAAAGTAACTACCAACGCTCACAGATTATCCCCAGGAGCTGCGCACAAATCAGGCGCTTGTGACTGGAATGCATGGGTTCTTTCAGAAACTCGGCATTGAAGCTCCTGTTTTTATCGGTGCCAGCGATGGCGGCATGGTGGCGCAGATTTATGTGCAGAAGTATCCGGGAGAAGCCGGTGGACTGATTCTCATTTCCACCGGCGGCATGGATGCAAACACGCTGAAAAACCTGAAAAAGAAATACTGCATTGCGCCGCTGTTGCTTTGGTACATGAAGCACTGTAATTATGAAAAGCTGAAGCCGAAGCTCATAAAGGCAGGCATGCGCCATATCCGCAACGAAAGTGCCGAGGAGATTGCCTATGCACGGGACTTGTTTGAGACGATCTTCAAGGACTACAAGCAGGAAAAGGATGTGCATATCTCCGGACTGCTTGCCGACCTGATGAACCAGAAGCCCGTGACTGAGGCGGATTTTGCGGCGCTTGCAGGGAAAATCCTTCTTATCCTGCCGGATCAGGACTTCTTTTCGGGAACGATGCAGGAGGATCTCATCAAATTGATGCATAACCCGCAGATTTCTTACGTTTCAGGCAGCCATCTGTCAACAGTAGTCAAAGCAGAGGACTATATCCGGGCGATCCGTGCATTTTTGAACCATCAATGAGATGAGACGGGGCATCATTTTTGTGTAGGGTTGCCCTTGACTTTTCATCCGGCTTCTGCTATAATAAGCGCAGTGAAGGTAACGTATACAAACTGCCACCGGGTAGTATAGCATTCCCGCACATCGTTAGGTCTTGGAAGATGTGCCGGGGTGCTTATTTTTTTGGAGGGAAGTCTATGAAGCGATCCATCGCAGCGTATTTTTCCAAGGGGGAGTGGCTCCTGTGGGGCGGCTCCGTGTGCGGCATCCTGCTGGCGTTCCTGGCATTCGACCGGGAAAGCTGGATGACCCTTGCCGCCTCCCTGATCGGGGTCACCTCCCTGATCTTCAACGCAAAGGGCAATCCGGCAGGGCAGGCGCTCATTATCCTGTTCAGCCTGCTGTACGGCGCCATTTCCTACTCCTTTGCCTACTACGGGGAAATGATTACCTACCTGGGCATGAGCGCCCCCATGGCGGTGTTCGCCCTGATCTCCTGGCTGCGGCATCCCTACCAGGGGAACCGGTCACAGGTGCAGGTGAATCAGATCACCCGGAACGAGGTACTCTGCATGCTTCTGCTGACCGGGGCGGTGACGCTGCTGTTCTACTTCATTCTCCGGTATTTCCACACCGCCAACCTGCTGCCCAGCACGATCTCCGTTACCACCAGCTTTCTGGCGGTGTACCTGACCTTCCGGCGCAGCCCCTGGTTCGCTCTGGCTTATGGGGCAAATGATGCAGTACTGATCGTGCTGTGGACTCTTGCCGCCCGGCAGGATCCATCCTACCTGTCAGTGGTGGTGTGCTTTGTCATGTTCCTGGTGAACGATCTGTACGGGTTCTATAGCTGGTGCCGCATGGCGAAGCGGCAGGCAGAAGCGACTCCGGATGCGGCATAAGGCGACACGGCACAAAGCATATCGAAAAATTTGAAAAAGGGCTTGACTCTGACGCTGCGTTATAGTTTATACTAGCAATGGAGGTGGTTTTATGATGACGGTTCACCAGGTTAGTCAGCGCACCGGTGTCAGCATCCGTACCCTGCAATATTACGACAGGATCGGACTGCTGCCCCCCACCGCATACTCCGAAGCCGGCTATCGGTTGTATGACGAAGGGGCGCTGGAGCATTTGCAGCAAATTCTGCTGTTCCGGGAACTGGAGTTCTCTCTGAAGGAGATCCGAAGGATCCTGCAAAGCCCGGATTTTGACCGGGAGCTGGCATTGCAGCAGCAGATCCGGCTGCTGACCCTGAAGCGGGAGCACCTGGATCATTTGATCACCTTCGCCCGTAGATTACAATCGACTGGAGGTAGGAATATGGATTTTACAGCGTTTGACACAGCGAAGCTGGATGCTTATGCAAAACAGGCAAAGGAACAGTGGCAGGATACGGCGGCTTACCAGGAATTCTCCGAAAAAAGCAAGGGTCGCTCCAAGGAAACGGAGCAGGGACTTGCACAGGGATTGATGGATATTTTCCGGGAATTTGGGACATGCCGGGATCAGGATCCGGGCGCCGAAGCCCCCCAGGCTCTGGTACAGCGTTTGCAGGGGTATATTTCGGAGCATTACTATACCTGTACACGGGAGATCCTGGGCTCCCTGGGGGAGATGTACGGGGCAGGCGGCGCATTCACCGGGAACATTGACAAGGCGGGGGGCAAGGGCACCGCAAGCTTTGCCCGGGAAGCCATCCGGATCTTCTGCGGATAAGAGAAGCAGGGCTGTCTGGAGGAATCCACAAGAAACCAACGAAAATCATGAAGAATTTATAAAATTTATACAAACACCTTGCATCTTTTCGGCCAATGTGCTATAATAATACCATCAAGAAAAGGAGGGTACGGTCATGATTGAAGTACATGTCATCAACGGGGATCTGTCCGAGCCGGAAATTGACGCATACATTGCTTACGGCAGAGAAAAGTATCCGGACAAGGAGATCTGTGGGGTGGACATCCGGCTGGACGGTGAATTTGTGGATCTGAAGTATTACTTTCGGCCCCGGTTTCAGCATGTGTACCGTGCCACGGACTATCTGGTCAAGACCCTGGATGTGCTCAACGACGCCAAGCGGGCGGAGTACCGGGACAAGGTCATGCACCCGGTGTATTGAGACAGCATCCCCATCGCACCACACAAAAAACCGCCCGATTCCGGTATCCGGAGTCGGGCGGTTCTGTTATTCTGCGGCGGTTGTAGTTGTTGTGGCAGTGGTACTGCCCGGTGCGTCCGTGCCGGTGGTGACCGGGGCAGGCGCTTTTTCATAGGTGGTGATCTCCACCGTCCGGATCCGGATCTCCTCCGCCGGGGTCTTGTGGTTCTCCTCCCCGGTGGTGGCTGCTTCCGTAATGGCATCCAGCACATCAAAGCCTGCATAGGTCTGACCAAAAATGGTCATCTGCTGGGAGTAGTTGGGCACGCCCCCAAGCTGCTCAAAGGCTCTCGCCACCTTGTTGTCCGGATTGTCCCCGTACATCTCCTTGATGAGGTCGTCGGTAAATTCAATGGAGTCCACCAGAATGAACCGACTGCCGTTGTAGTATTTCACCTTGTCCAGGAACATCTTCCAGAAGCCCGTGTCGGATTTGGTGGTCAATGCGCACAGTGCCCCCCGGAAGGGCCACAGATTGTCGGAGATCTCCCGTTCGATGGATTCATGCTCCTCCTGGTAGGCGTCCCCCAGCTCTCCGTCCGGAGTCTTGCTGCCGGCGGCGAAATATACCTTGGGTTCTAGCTGGAACACATAGGTGTCATCGTAGAATCCGGCGTTGGCAAGCTCCTCAAAGTTTTTCACCGCATTGGGTGCTTCCTCCGGGAACAGCCGCACGGAGATATCCCCCATGCTGGTGCGGATCACCGCCACCGGATCCTCCGGCTTCGGCTCCTCTAGCTGTACCAGATCCACCTTTGACAGATCCACCGTAGAGGTGTAGCCGTTCATGGACATACAGGCGTACAGGCTGGTACACACCGTGGCGGAGATCAGGGAGATCAGCAGGCCGATTTTCAGGATCCTGCCGGTGGTTGCTCTTTTCATAAACGTCCCTTTCCCTTACAGCTTGGTGATTTCCACGCCCTGGCGTGTTTCCTTGACCGCATACCCCAGGGCGGCGATCTCGTCCCGGAGCCGGTCAGCCTCGGCAAAATCCTTTGCCTTCCGTGCGGTTGTCCGGGCATCCACCAGCTCCTGCACCTGTGCCGGAATCTCATTCCCCTGCTTCCGGTTGTACAGCAGTCCCAGCACCCCGGTCAACTCATCGAACAGCTTGGCGCCGGCAGTGAGGGTATCCTTCGTGGTGGCAGGGTCATTGCTCCTGGTATTCAGATCCCGCACCAGGTCAAACAGCACGGATACCCCGTCCGCCGTGTTCAGGTCATCGTCCATGGCGGTGATGAACGCCTGCTTTCTCTGGTCAAACAGTGCCAGGGACTCCGGATCCGCTGCTCCGGCAGGCGCATTGGCAATGGCACGATCCAGGGTATCCCGGCAGGTGTACAGCCGCTCCAGGGATGCCTTGCATGCGTCCAGCAGCTCCACGCAGTAGTTGATGGGGCTGCGGTAGTGGGCCTGCACCATCATGTAGCGAACCACTTCATAGCCGTACTTCTCTGCGACCTCCCGGGCGGTGAAGAAATTTCCCAGGGACTTGGACATTTTCTTGTTGTCCACGTTGATATAGCCGTTGTGCATCCACAGGTTGGCAAGGGGCTTGCCGGTGACGGATTCGCTCTGTGCGATCTCGTTTTCGTGGTGGGGGAAGATCAGATCCTG